>JBGSRE010000079.1:0-2670 GCA_041737755.1 Oligoflexus sp. | reverse complement strand
GCTTTATGGCCTTAGACCCTAGCAGAATTGCCGACCATTTACTCCAACTCCTTGTCCCCAAAGACCCTCGAAGCAGCAACCCTCCGCGGGGACATCTTTTGCCTAGGAACCAATCATATCTTTGGCAGAGCGATGAAAGATTTGAAATTTCTCCGCGCTAACCTCCAGCAATCGAGCAATGATTTGCATATCGCCCTGAACTTGCTTATTTCTTTCCTCGAGCTCCCTCAGGGTCGTGACATCCTTGATAGCCAGGAGCATTTTCGCCACAGTCTGGGTTGATTCATCCACGACGGGCTGCCAATCCAATTCAAGAACTTTCCTTCCTTGAAAAACGACCATCTTCGGCAGATTGTCCACATTCATATCGAAGGCCAGGGGATCTTCTCCAACCACCGTGCAAAGCACACTCATCACATTGTCTTGCTGTTCCTGGGTGAGATCAGTCTTTCGCAAAAACAAGCTCGTAATATTCTGTCCCGATGGATTTTGAGTTTCTAGAAGATCTTTCACAAAGGCTGCATAGTCATCATTCACCAAGCCTTCGCTGCTAAGGGTCATGAGACCTTGGTGGACGTGATTGAGAATGGCCTTAGCATCACGGGTTTGTCGCTCTACTTCCAGCTTGAGCTCGCGACTCAGTCGGTCGGCCGTGCGAAAGGCAAAGGAAAAGTTTTTACCCACCATCATGGATTGCGTGAAGATATAGGCAATCATTCCATAGTGACTCAGGAAAATAAAATCATAGGCATGGGCGAGAGCGATCAGTCCATCGTTGACCACACAGGCTGCCATGATAAAGGTCCCGATGGCGGAAAGTCCGGCTCCGCGAAGTCCAGCTTTGGCTGCTCGCATGCTTTGAATCAGACAATAGGGAATCATAAAGAGAAATGTAAAGTACGAAAGCTTTTGGGGACCTCCTTTAAAGAGAGGCAATTCCCAGACGATCCAAAGCAAAATAAAGCCAGTGACCAAGCGGAAGGCCAGGACGATCCGCCTCGGGAAATGACTTGGAAAATTCTGCCTTAAGAATGAGACCATAAAGTAGCCGGGCAAGAGATTTCCCAGAATCATGCCGAGCTGCTGGAGAGTCCATACTGCCTGATGAGGCCCTTGAAAGAGCTCTGACCAGAGGCCTTCCGTCGAAAAGTAGCGGAGTCCCAGCGTCAGGGAAACGGCCGCCATCGACAGCGAAGCTTTATCTTCGGGTCGCTGAATAAAGAGTGCTAGGTTTGTGATGAGGAGAAGGAAGAAACTACCCAAGACAAAGAAACCTTCCCAGCGTTTGACAATCAATTCCGATCGCTCAAATTCAGGAAAAAAGCCGATGATGGGAGCACCAACGATCCTGCCAGTGGAATAAAAGTTTGCCATATGAACGATGATGAATCCTGAACGAATCTTTTCCGGCAGTCGAGCCATAACACGCCTGCCTTCCATAATCGTGCCCGCTCGATCTGTGCCCAGTTTGCCGGTTTGGAGCAGGAGGGTCTGATGCCAGCCAGCATCGTCCTCAAAGGCAAAGTAGCTGCGATGGGTGGCAAAAAACTGATCAAAGAGAATGGTTAAAGGTTCATCAGGCAGGCCTTCGAGCGCTAGCACAGCAGTAGCAAAACGCTGCGGCGCGAGCTCGGGCCAGTTCTGGCCAGGCATCTTAAACTTTACATAGGGCCGTGCGCTGAGTTGGGCGAGATCAGCCTCTTCAATAAACTGGCCAGGATAAAGCCGCCATTCGCCTTGCAGGCTTTGTGATTTCCCCTTGGCTTGGGATAGCAGAGAAAGATCGACCCCAGGCCATGACTCCCCAGCCTGGCAAATCCCGAAAGATAGCCCAAAACTAAGGATTTGCAGGATGAGCCAACGCTTGATCAAAAGTAATAGCGCCCCTAGAGTGATTCCACTCCAAACAATCTAAACCTCAACTGTTTGAGTTTCGGTATTTATCGAGAATCATTGAGTGGAAAATCTTGCCTTTACGGTAAGGACAAGGCTGGGGTGACCTGGGACTTAGCCAGCGATCTTCAATGTTTCTTTTGGCGAGATCACGCGATAGGCAAGTTCGGTAGCCATAAGATCATCACGGACGCTCATCTGTCTCGATGCCAAATCGAGAAGGATGAATTCCTTTTGCAGTTCCGGCGACAAGGCATGATAAACTTTTTCTTGTAAAGTCACTAGATGACCCTCGAATCCCTGTGGAAAAAGCGCTTTCCTTACCGATTCATAGCGAGTTGCCAGAATAATGGCTCGTCCATAGACATCATACTCAATGGTCCCTGTTCTCGGAAAATATCCTTCCAGATGATCAATAGCCAAGGCGATGGAACAAAAAACGCTGGGCTCGCCAAAAAAGTTGATCACAGAAGTTTCAAATTCTTTGACGAAATCCAAAGCGAGGCGAACTGCAGCATCCTCGAGCTTTTCATCGTGAGGCGTCTGAAAGGGAAAACCCACGGAGCAGAGAAACCCATCGCCCATTTCTTTGATACGGTAGGCTCTGGCCTCCAGGGCATCTGGATCGTAATCCAAGCTCACGATAGAAAGACAGGCTTTCAGTGAGTCTTCCAGAAAGTTTTTTGCTCGAGGATGATCAATGCGTGAGCTACCTATAATATCAAAGGAAATGACACAGGCCCGACCACTGCCGGTGGGCATCGTCTTTTCCAACTC
>JBGSRE010000050.1:0-6758 GCA_041737755.1 Oligoflexus sp. | reverse complement strand
GGCCTCATGCTGGGAATTCAGCTGCAAGAGGAGACGATTTTTTAAACGCTGCTCATAGGTGAGCGGCACCGGCGTAAATCGCTCCGATCGGATGATAAGCTGTGAGTAGTGAATCATGCACGCTCCTAAATTAAAGTATAGAGTTGAGCAAGGGGGACGAGCTCCAAAGGCTCACAGGTCAAGTGCTCTCCGTCAGCTCGGACGATATAGGTTTGAGGGTCCACATCAATGACAGGCAAGGCATCATTGAAGCGCATATCCTTCTTGGAAATATGTCGCGTGTTTTGTACCGCAGCTAGTTGCGAGCGAAGTCCATACTCCGCAACTTGCGGCAGGGAGACTCCCGAAACGAAACGAAAACCACTTTGCGAAGCCGCTCGACCCATCGCGCCGAACATCAAGCGATGAAAAACCGGCTGCGGTGTTGGGATCGAAGCATTGGCATCGCCCATGGGAGCCGCGACGATCATGCCACTTTTCAGAATAAGCGCCGGCTTGATCCCAAAAAAAGCTGGCTTCCATAGGACCAGATCCGCGAGTTTTCCCACTTCGCAGGATCCGACGAGATGGCTGATGCCATGGGTGATTGCCGGATTGATCGTATACTTGGCAATGTAGCGTTTGACTCGAAAGTTATCATGCGCAGCGGGGTCTTCTTTCAGACTACCTCTTTGCACTTTCATCTTGTGCGCAGTTTGCCAGGTGCGACAGACCATTTCACCGACCCGGCCCATGGCCTGGGAATCAGAGGACATCATGCTGAAGGCACCGAGGTCGTGAAGGATATCCTCCGCGGCAATGGTTTCCTTACGAATGCGGGATTCGGCGAAGGCGATATCTTCGGGAATCGACGCATCCAGGTGATGGCAGACCATCAGCATATCGAGGTGCTCATCGATCGTATTGATCGTATAGGGGCGGGTGGGATTGGTCGAAGAAGGCAGGACATGAGGCAAACCACAAGCTTTGATAATGTCCGGAGCGTGGCCGCCACCCGCGCCTTCGGTATGAAAGGTGTGAATCGTCCGGCCTTTAAAGGCCGCCAGCGTTGTTTCAACAAAACCGGATTCATTCAAAGTATCGGTGTGAATGGCGACCTGAATATCGCATTCATCCGCCACTTCCAAACAGCTGTTGATGCAGGCTGGAGTGGTGCCCCAGTCTTCATGAAGTTTCAGTCCCATAGCTCCGGCATAGACCTGCTCACGGAGGGGTAGGAGGAGACTGGCGTTGCCTTTGCCCATGAAACCAAAATTGAGCGGCAAATCATCGACGGCTTCCAGCATGCGCCGCAGATGCCAGGGTCCTGGCGTGCAGGTCGTGGCTTTGGTCCCGGTGGCTGGTCCAGTGCCGCCGCCTAGCATCGTCGTGACGCCAGACATAAGAGCTTCTTCAATCTGCTGAGGGCAGATAAAATGGATGTGAGAGTCTACAGCGCCAGCGGTAAGAATACAGCCTTCACCAGCAATGATCTCGGTTCCAGCACCTATGGGAATATCGACGCCGGGCTGGATATCAGGATTGCCGGCTTTGCCGATCTTTTGAATTCGGCCATTTTTAATGCCGATATCGGCTTTGATGATGCCCGTGACATCGACTATCACCGCATTGGTGATAACGGTATCAGCGACGAGCGAACAGCTCAGCTGACTCTGTCCCATTCCATCGCGGATCACTTTACCGCCACCAAATTTTACTTCCTCTCCATAGATGCAGTAATCTTTTTCGATTTGAATGATCAAGGCGGTATCGCCCAGGCGAATTCGATCCCCGGTGGTTGGTCCATACATATCGGCATAGCTGCGTCGGTCGATAAGGGGCATCAGTCGTCGTCCTCCAGGGGGCCCATGATCAGACCGTTAAAGCCAAAAATAAACGATCCTCGGGGCAGTGCCACGAGTTGGATGCGCCGTGACTGACCTGGTTCAAAACGCAGAGCAGTTCCAGCCGGAATATTCAGCCGAAAACCTTTGGCTGCCTTTCGATCGAACGTGAGGGCTGTGTTGGTTTCGTGAAAATGAAAATGCGAACCCACCTGAATCGGTCGATCCCCCGTATTGACCACTTCCAGCTCGATGACGGTTCGGCCTTCATGATAGGCAATGGGGTCGTCTTGCAAGAGATATTCACCCGGAATCATGTCTCAGCTCTCAAGAAATAGGTTGATGAATGGTCACTAACTTGGTGCCATCCCGAAACGTGGCTTCCACTTGCACTTCGCTGACCATTTCGGCAATGCCGTCCATGACCTGGTCCCGGGTCAGGAGATTCCGACCCAGGCCCATCAGTTCAGCGACGGTTCGACCATCGCGCGCTCCTTCCAGAACATAAAGTGAAAGGTAGGCGATTGTTTCCGGATAATTGAGCCGTAGGCCTCGCTGGAGGCGACGTTCCGCCAGCATTCCGGCGACGAACAGCAGCAGCTTATCTTTTTCCCTGGGTAACAGATCCATATCAATCCACTCTAGTATTGCCAGATGCGTGGCAGGGTAATGAATGTTCCATAATGAAACATCGATAGTTCTTGCAGAGTCTTCAGCAACTTTTGTTTAAGGCGCAGCGAGCATGGGGCACGGGCTCGGGCCACAAGCCAGGCATCGCGTCGGGTCAAAGCGAGTTCGACGCCATCGGCCGAATGCTCGCCCATGGATTCGACCTCGGGCTTTTGCTGCGGCCAATGCAGTACCATTGTTCCATAAGCGCAGTGGCCGTCCAGTCCCCAGGGTTTGCGCAGCAACTCGCTGCCGCCTTCGATCAGCAATCGATCAAGAAAAATCGGCTTTTTCTCTTCAATCAGCTGAAGCTGGGTGAAGAGCTGGCCTATTGCAAAGTTCTCGCCGGCGCCCGGGCGACCCAAGCAGGTAATATCCCAGCCGGTAAAATGCGAAGATTTTTGCAGATGAACTTCGGTTTTAGCTCGATGAAATGCGCCGTCGAAAACAATATTTTCCTGGGGCAACCAATACAGTCGAGCGTCCTTTGCCAATTCAAATCGATAGTCGACCTGGGATGAGCGATCCGGTGTGCGGTAAACTTTACCTGAAGCTGGTGTGGTTAACAGCACATTGGCATTGGCCTGCAAGCGAATCGACAGATCCAATTGATCCCCTCCCGCCAGTCCACCAGGTGGATGCAGGATGTAGTTATGGACAATTCCAGATGCATCGGGATAAAAGGATTTTTGCACCATAAGAGGTCCTTGATGATGAATCCGCGCGATCGACGTGCGTCGCTCATCAGCACGATAATCGATCGATAGATTCGCATTCCAGCTCATGGCTCGTTTTCCTTCCTACTTTTTTGAGAACCCATGCGGTTCTTTGAGCAGAAGCTTGCGAGCTGACCAGAGGACCCAGAACAGCAGCAGAGCCGATCCCATAAGGAAGGCGTTCTCCCAGGCAGAGGATCGCTCCACATGAGGATGTTGATGATGAATGATGGATTCGTGGGCTTGAGCGGTTGGCATGATAATTCCTTAATCAGCAGATGTTTTGGTTCGCGATCTTGCACCGGTCATGGCGGGGACGTCCATGCTCCGTGCCGCCTTATTCAAGGAAGAAAAGAGCCTTGCTCTGAACGAGCTTGAGCTTTAGGTCGTTGGTAAGAATAGTCAGCCCTCGCGATCGGGATGAGCCAAGCAGTGAACTCCTTAATGGTTTCCTTCAATGCTTGTAAATAAGCCAAATGATATCATGCTTACAACAAGGGCAGTGCCGGAGAAATTTATACTTCATGAAATTGGGCGACTACAGTTTTGTAACTAATTTTGCTGAGACTTCAGGAATGTACCTCAAAGGCCGTACAAGGCGAAGCGGAAGGAAGTTGAATACCGATAGTGACTATCAGCATATCTGAAGAGTCCGGAGTTCTTCGAACTCAACTCTACATAAAGGTAGCTGACGTTGCGGCCGGCTCTTTGGAAAAATCTAGGGGCTGTTGACGATTCATTAAGTAAGTTGCCTTAGGTCGAAAACGCTAACGTAAACATATTCTTATGCCTAAACCTTGCCTTTGGCGTGATCGTGATCTTCGCCCCGCTACTTCGCCTTAAGTCTTATGGAAAAGCTTCTTTGGCGAAGATCACGATCACGCCAAAGGCTAAGGCAAGAGACAAGGCAATGCCAAAGTCATCAAACGGAACAAATCGTCAACAGCCCCTCCATGGAGTGGGATTTTAATCTTAACCAAGGGATAAGCCAAACTCATGGCCTCTCCGTCACGTGCTTAATCAGTCCATATGGCATAGTGTCGGGAAGGGGTGGATGCTGGTAGAAATTTGTATACCAATAATAACGATGAACATGGCTATAAACAGCAAAAAATAAAACTATGGCCTTGATCGTGCCTTAAAATCTGTATACAAAGAATCTGTGATTGAACTGGAAACGCAAAGCAGCACCTCATAACTTAGTAAGGAAACTTGACATGAATTTCTCAGCAAAAAAATGGTTCACCTCCTTGGCTCTGGCGACCTTCGCTTTCACAGCAAGCTTGAGCCATGCGGAAACACCGAAACCAGAATTGCAGACGGTTCCCTTCGTGGACGTCGGTCAATATTTGGGAAAATGGTTCGAAGTTGCTCGTCTGCCACAGATTTTTCAACCTGGCTGCACAGCCGTCACAGCGGAATATTCATTGAATGAAGATGGTACTGTAAAAGTCGTCAACTTCTGCCGGATTCTGGATCCTATCAGCGGCTTCCCCATCTCCATCACTGGCTCTGCTGTGCCAACAGATGAGACCAATTCCAAGTTGGATGTGACCTTTTTCAGCGCTGGAACGCCTGGCAAGTATTGGATTCTGGAGCTGGACGCTAACTATCAGTGGGCTATGGTAGGCGATCCTTCCCGCGGTTCGCTCTATATCCTGAGCCGGACTTCAACTCTGGACGAGGAAATCTACCAGGGCCTATTGAGACTGGCCGTTGAAAAACACAGCTACGATATTGCTCGATTGATTAAGACCCGTCAGCCTGCAATGTGAAGCATAAAATAGTTTGGTCCGGTGTTCTTGAGCAGAGCACCGGATTTTTTTATTTTTGGAGATTGCGGTAACTGAGGTCCAATATTTTTTGATAATTATCGGGAGCGAGGGGATCGTCCAAGAGGGCAATATTGCGAGTTTCACCTTTGCAGAGTGTGCAGCAGAAGAGCAGGACGAGACCTTTTTTACCGGTAAGTTCGTAGCCTATGGGTTTAAGTAGGCCCTGGCAGCTGTTGGCCCGATCTCCTGGATAGACATCCACGTGTTTGCTATGCAAGCAGTGGGGACAGTGATTTCGACAGGTTCGGCGAGCCGGTGGAACTTCGGCACCGCAGTGTTCACAAAGGAAACTTTCGTTAATCTTTTGAAATTTACCAAGCGTTGGTGTGGTCATACCAGCTATTACCCTTCAATTTCTGCAGCATCCCAAGCTCAACTTTCAGGCGGATTTGCCGATCCCCTATGTAGAAAAGTCGCGGGAAGGGATCTTATAGAGGAAGGGCTGGTTTTGAGCAAGAGAAACCTCGGTCTATTCATGGCAGTTATGGTGCTCGTAGGCTGTTCCAAAAACAGCAAGTCGAGTGAAGGCGGGAGTTCGTCCGCGGTCCTGGCCGGCAATACGATCAAAGGCTCTATCAAAAGCGTAACGGGTAGCCAATCGGAAATGAATCAGTGGGTCCTGGCTCTGGTCGAGCGTGATTCAGGGATTGCCCATTCGAGTGTGGTCAATGCTGTTGGCAACTATACGATTGAAGGTGTGGACACTTCCGTTCCCTATACGATGGTTCTGATGGATCCGCAGTATCGCTTTTCTGCCATTCTCACCTATGTGGGCTTAAATTCCGGTCAAGTTCGGCAGTATTTTCGGATTGGCGAAGACCGATTACCGACCCTTGTCCACAATGGTCCCATCATTAATTTCACTGATTTTAGCAGTGTGGATTGGGAAAAAAATGAGGCGGCTGATGAAGATGACAATTTGATTCCAGATGCGGTCGAGGTCAAACTCGCAGCCGACTCCACGATTGATACGGATGGTGATGGGCAGACCAACGATGAGGATGGCGATATCGATGGCGACGGTTTGCCGAATTGGTTTGATTCCGATGATGATGGGGACGGCATTCCAGATGCTTTTGATAGTGATGCCAATGGCGATGAGCTTGCCGACTTGACTCAGGATATTGGCGATCAGTATTTCCCCAGACTGGTGAAATACATCGCTGTGCAGCTGGTTCAGGATGTTGGGGGAGATGGAAGCTTGTCCAGCACACTGATGCTGACGACGAAATTACAGGAAGACGAAAAAGCTACCTCTATTAAAGTCAAAGGATCCAGTGTTCTTTTCACGGATGCCTCTGCTGTTCGTTATGATCCTACGACAGGAGATGCCAGCACTTCCAGCTGGGATCAAACTCTCTCAGATGATGGGAATAACGAGGATGGCGATGTTGATGATGGAATTTTTGCGCGTCGTGTCCAGCTGAAGAGTGGTTTGGTTCCAAAAGCCAACCAGGTATTTTTTGTGGAAGTGACCCAGGGAACCGATGAAGAAAAGCTCATCAGCGAGTTTCCATTCACCTTTCCCAGTATGGTGACAGGGGTGATCTCAGGTGCCTACACTACCGCAACAAGAAAAGTGACATTGCGAGGAACGCCGTTTGGGGATATCACCGCATACAACTGGTCCATTCATATCTACGATGCAGCCGGGATCAAGGTTTTTGCATCGGAGCCTATTGCCGGCACAGCAGCGACTTATACTCTTCCCACTG
>JBGSRE010000033.1:0-9426 GCA_041737755.1 Oligoflexus sp. | reverse complement strand
CTTTTGCAAAGGGCGATTGGAAGCGGAAACCGGTTCCCGCTTGAATATGTCACCAGCAATGAGGAAGCTGGAACGCTCACTCTGTGTGCCACTGACGATCTGCAGAGACGTTTCTGCACCATCTTTATGTTCCGTCGCAATTCCCCCGCGAGCCGAAATCGTTGTTCCATTAAAATTTTTGCGAGTAATGATATTCAGTACACCAGCAACCGCGTCCGAACCATAGATAGCTGAGGCGCCGGCAGTCAGATATTCGATTCTCTCGACGGCTGCCAAAGGAATCAAATTTAAGTCAACGGAGTCATTGGCAATGGCGTTGCTTGGCAAGCGACGACCATTGACCAGCACCAGCGTATAATCCGAATCAAAGTCGCGGCCGCCAAAGCTTGCGCCGCCGTTGGCCTGGGCCAGAGTCGTGTTCTCAGAACTCATGTTTCCGGATGGAACCTTGTTTCGGATAAAGTCAGCAACAGTAGGCTGTCCAGACTTGTCGATGTCTTCGCGCGTATAGGTCGTCAAGGGGACAGCGGTTTCCACATCGATCTGTTTGATGCGACTGCCTGTGACTCGAATGATTTCCTTGCTCCTTTTCGAGTCTTTCTTCGATTCTGCCTTGGACTCTTCGACTTTGGTTTCTGGCTTTGCTTCTTCAGACTGAGTCGTTGTCTGCCCGTAAGCAGTAACAAGTGAGGAAAGCAGCACGAAACTAATCGCACTGAAGATACGGTTCTTCATCTTAATGGCCCCCTGTAGTCCAATACACGTATGGATTTCATGCTGTCTAAATTTTTTATAAGGGAAGTTTTTGGTAAAATCACCAAGAATCAATCAAAAAGCAAATGAGTTGATCATGTTGAATCACTTTAGTCTTCAAGACGCTCGAATGCTGTTCCATGATGGGGGTGGTGGATGCTTTTTTTTTCATAGAAAACGATAAGTTCGCCCAGAAGAGAGGCTCGGGTGGGAATTAACATTCACGGTGTAACAATGAAAATACTGCGATGAACTTCCGCTTACTCCGTCCATGGGCTTAGCTTTTGAATCCAACTGCAGTCCATGGCAAGCGCAATAAAGTATTTTTGGCTAGGATCAAAGTGCAGAACTTGGCAGTTTCGATGGCATGAAATCAGCCTCCCGATACCAGCAGCGGGGACGCTGGGTAAACGGCGCCGCATCTTCGCCACAGGCACCCACCAAAGTATCCTTATCATCGAGCGGTGTTTTAACGGAAGCCTGGCAAAGTATGCCTGCCCAGAAGGTATCCAGTCGACACTGAAGACCCGGATGAGCGAAGAGCGTCTTTGGAACTTCACTGCTATCTGGATTCTCTATTTGAGGCACCAAAGGTGAATTGGCCGAAATCGCAAAGAATCGAACGAGTTTTTCAGCTGCTAGAGCTGTTCTTACGCAGATCAGCTGCTCCTCTTCGGCAGTGGCATTCTGCAGACAGGCTTCGACAATCTCTGGACGCGCATCGACCAGCGCCAGCCGATTTTGCTCTGTTTGCTTGGCCAAGAGCCTCTTCATGCATTTAAGGGTGGCGTAGTAATCGGCACCGCCTTCGACTGTGTTCCAGGCTTGATCCTCTTCAGGATCCAAAAGAATCCGCTTGGGAGCGCCGCCGAGAAAATGGCCAATCTCATGGCAAACCAAAAGCCGCAAACTATCGGTACTCATTGTGCTCTTGTTGAGGTTACCGCCCATAATCGCAACTTCATAAGCGCCATTCTTGATCGTGGCAAATGAATAAAGGCTTGGAATCGAGCGGAAAAACTGGACGCGAAACGGCCCACCGAGTTGACTGAAATCAGCAGCATATTCGTCAGAAAATTCGATTTTTAAGGCATCCAACTCCGCAGGCGTAAAGCGCGCGTTTGGAACTTCTTCTTGTAGAACGGAATTTTTACCCGCACTGCGACAGCCAAGAAATATCCATAGACAGGCAAGCACAGCACATTGATAGTTCATTGATTTCCCAGGTTTTATAAAGCGAATCGCGACTGCCGATTAGTCTCTTGTCCCCATATGATAGCAAATCCCCAGCCACACTGCCAAGCCCGTGAGACTGCGTCTTAAATCTGCAAATCGACTTACTCTTGGAACGATGGATCCAAAAATGGCAATGGATTTTGGACTTCAATCGTTAGATTCTGCTGCGTGCGCTGGCCCGTTGGTCCAAAAGACGAGAGAGTATAAGTCGTTGTTCGATAGGGCAGAACCTCGATCGATCCTTCGAACGGCAAATTACTAAAGATTCGGCCTTGGCTATTCTCCGCTACTTCTGTGCGCACGGCGCCATCAACTTGCCAGGAAAGTATAATCGGCCTTGGTTGCAAGACCGAATAAAAAGACGCTCGAAAGACGTTAACTATCGGCTGCTGCTTATCAAATCTTATCGTCAGGACCTGGCTGATGAGCTGACCCTGACCATACACCCTGAGCGTATAGCTCGCTGTGCGTTCAGGCCAGACTTCGATGAAATTTTCATTGCCTAAAGCGGAATACGTGGTGTTTCGGAACTCATCATAGATATCAACCTGTCGGGCCCCTTTCACCCGCCAGCTCAATCGAACAGGTTGAATCGTCTTGATGGAAAGAGTCGAGGCCTGAAAAAAGTCGATGGTCAATGGCTCCCAACTAATGGTGAGGGTGCTTTTCACCAGCTCCCCTTTCTCACCATAGGCGAGAAGCACAAAGTTCGCGGTTTTTTCTGGCCATACTTCGATATAATTTTGATTTCCTAGAGCAGAATAGGTGACATTGCGAAAGCCATCATAGATATCGACCTGAACTGCATCGCGCACTTGCCAATTGAGTCGGACCGGCTGGAGCTCTTTGACCAAGACTGTCGAGGCCGTGAAAAATTCAATGATGGGTGTGCTGGCCTCCGCCTTGGCCATCATAGTCACGAGGACGATGAGTAAACTTGGAAGTAATTTCAATAGCTTTCTCATGAAAACTCCTTCATTGAGCAGGTCTCTGCTGTTCTATCCATGCCCATAGATACCCCATACAAGGCCGACTCACCATGCCTTTTCCCAACTCAGCAAATCTTCTAGTCTGGCCGCTTGAATGGATCATAAGAGGCCTTGTCCCTAAGCTCTCTGGTATTTCACTATAGGCTCAATACTATTGGAAAAAATTTATGAGAGGACCAATTGTATCCAGCCTAAATTGATCCCGTGATTGTACCCAGGTAGCAGCTTTCGGAGCCGCCAGCTCGGTCCAAAGAGCCTCCAACAGCAGGTGAAGAAAGCCATAAGAGGCATGTTTTTATTCATTTATTTTGGTATTCCTGGCGTTCTGAGACGAGCTGGTTCATCCTGGTTGTGGAGAAGTCATGCTCGGCAAAATTTTTCATAAGCTGTCGGAGGCCTCATGCGACATTTAGTTTTTTTCTCAGCTATGCTTTGGAGTAGCTTTGCCATGTCGATCGAAAGACCAAAATTTACTTTAGAAAAGCAAGACGATGATTTCGAACTTCGTGTTTACGAGCCGACCTTGATTGCCGAAACCAGCGTCGAAGGCGATTTTAGCGAAGCTGGTAATCTTGGCTTTCGACGTCTTGCCAGCTTTATTTTCGGCGAGAATTTGGCTCAAACCAAAATCGAAATGACTGCACCCGTATCACAGCAGACGCCTGGGGAAAAGATTGATATGACGGCCCCTGTGGGACAACAGCTGGACGGTAAAAAGTTTCTTGTCTCATTTACAATGCCAAGCAGCTATACCATGGAAACTTTGCCCCGGCCGAAGGATCCTGAAATCCGCATAAAGCAGTTGCCTGCAAGGCGAGTAGCAGTCATCACCTATTCCGGCAGCTGGAGTGAGTCCCGCTATCAGGAGAAGCTCGAAGCCCTGCGAAGCTGGGTCATCAAGCAGGGACTGAGCGCGGCGGCAGAACCAGTGTTTGCCCGTTACAATCCGCCTATAATGCCTTGGTTCCTGCGACATAATGAGATTCTCTTAGACATTTCTATCGATACTGCAGAAGTAGAAGCTCAAAAATAGAGCCATAGGCAGAAGGCGGCGGTTATTGCTCGCTACTTTTCTACAGTCAGATCATCCCGTTCAGGCCCCGATCCAGCTATCAAGAGCAGCCAGCTCATGGCAGGGAAACGGGCCTTTATTTTGGGTCATCTCAATTAAAAAATCGATGCAGTTTCTTCCAACGAAAAGCCTGATATGAGGCAAAAACTTCGCCAATCCCCTAGCCAGGCTTAAAGCCCTGTTATTTATCTCAATTGCTGATTCTGATCGGCTGCAACGATTGCCTTCCGCCGAGCGGCTTTCGCTTGCTTTTCTAAAGCCACACCCACAAGTATCGAGATTCAAAACTTCAAATAGCTCCGATTAATTTCACCATCCTTGGCAGTCGATTGAACTCTTTGTGAATTGAGTCAGTACAAAAAATTGCTTGCCCTAAAGTTCCTGGTCTTATCTCAAGCAAGTATTAGAGGAAAAAAAATGCTCGCACAAATGATTATGATCGTAGTTCTTGCTGGCCATCTCGCGATGACAAGCCAAGCTTTGGCTATCGACTCAAACTCAGGAGAGAGACTTATAGGGCTCCCAGAACGCCCGACAGCAGCACTCAATGGATCTGCATTTATGCAAAAGATAAAGAACCAGCCAACAAAATTACGCGAAAAATGGATTGTCGATGAAATCATGAGCGGCAATATACCCAACTTCCAACGCCGCCTCGTGCCGGTCGAGCGGAAAATTCTTTCCGGAAATCATAAAGGCAAAACGATGCGCTACTGGGTGTTACCCGACTATCTGGCCATCGGATCCGACCAGGATTTTGTGCGCGTGCCTTTGAGCTTACAAAGCATCAATATGATCGGCCAAAAACTCAATCTTAGTTTGCCTACGACTCTGATGGTTGATGACATCTATGCCCAGGCGCAAGTCAAACTCAAACCCATTCCCATGCCGAGTGGCAAAGAGATGTGTAACGTCCAATACTTTAAGCAACACAATAGTTTGGTTCAAAGTCAGCTGCAGCTGCTTGATTGGAAACCAGGTATGCTTGTGGCTGGCCATAAGAAAGATGTCGTCCAGAGCCTCCGGCTTCTGGCCAAACCTGAGGCCATTGCTATCTACGGATGGCATGAAGGAGCCCATCAACCTATCCAGCCACTTTCAACTGTGCACGATGCCGCATATGCCGACTATAGCCACGGCGTCCGCTTTGTATCTAATATCGTCGAGGTGAATCATTCCGTGCAGGACTTGCGAAATGTTTTAAGTCAAAAACTTTCGACTCGGGTTGCTCAAAAAGCGAGAGTCCCGCAGATCCTTGCAGCTAGTCACTAAAATCAAAACATAGAGAAATACAAAAGAGCTTTGCGGATGGAATGGGGTTGGGATCGTTTCAAGCGACAGTGGTGGACTCGACAGGAATCGAAACTGTATCACCGGCTTCGGAGGCCAGCTTTTATATCCACTTTCGAACACTTTAATCGGACGAACCGCAAGGGCGGTCCATCAACAATAGAAGCGCGAGGTCTATTTATTGTTACTTATGTATCGGTTTTCTCATTAACAAACGACGATCGACAAGGTTCAAAGTCCCTTCTGTATCTCCATCCATTATCCGAAACGAACTATTTCTGCTCAAATCACCTATTCCACTAGTAACCTCGACATTACTTCCAATAGACAGCTTCGAAAAATCTGAATAGGGAATCAATACGCTTTGTGTTATCAGTTGGGTCGGGGAAACGGTGATTTTTGGATCCAATGTTATATTCACGCCTAATCCGATCTCTCCCCTACCAAGGTCAAAGATCCCACCATTTCCCGGTGCCGCGAGCATAAGTTCTTCTAGCAAGATTTCTTTAGATCTTCCTGGAGGAGGAGTTCCTCCACCGAAAGTTCCGCCCGCTAAACCTTGGTTTCCAAAAAATATTAAAAACAAAAGAATGTATTTCATTTTGAATCTCCTAAAACGAAAGGACCGCTAATGGTCGAGGCGACTGCTACAATATCCCCGCCCATATCAGATGCAATTGCTTGCAATCTTTTCTTGTATTCCACTGACGCATCATACCAAGCATATAATCCCTCGGGACTTAGGTTGGCTCTTAAGTTAGCAATATGAGAACCAGGGCTTTGCAAGTTGGTCATCTCAACTGTGTACGTGGCCATTCTTTTGCCCGCTGCATCCGATGGATATATCGTTCCTTCTATTGCGTCTATGAGACTCCCATTTTCATCTTTAATAGCTCCGATGCTTAGCAAAGTATCCAGAAAACCCAGTCCTTCGAGTCCAAATTGGTTTTTCACGGATTCCGCATTCGCGTTCAGGCTTGCCGAAACGAAGACGAAGACTTTAAAGAGCGAAAAGTTCTGTGATAGGAGCTCGCTGATATTGGCTCTATCCCTTGCGACTTTAGGTCCATTGCCAAATATTTCCCTTGTCTCATCCGGATAAAAGGACGTTAAGTTAGTTACGGCATTCTCAGGGTCCAAGAGCGTCAGAATCTTTTGTGCGTTTAAAAAGGATAAATTTTTCTGTTCCCCGGTGCTTAGTCGATAAATAGTCGTATTGTCTACTCCGCATTGCCGAGCGAACCATCGATAACTTTCATTTTTATTAGAAACAAAGTCTCTAATTTTCTCCTGCAGATAGTCACAAACATGAGCCATTAGGACGCCCCCGTCTCAATAAATATTCTCTTAAGGTTCATTACCAACGGTTTCAAGGAGACAATAGAAAAATAGTCTATGGTGAGCTAAAAAGTGTTCTCCGCAAGGCTTCAGTGACGATAAATAACCGATAATCGCTATTCTCAAATGAATCAAATGGAAGGCTACTGCAAAAATAGCGTATCTTTTTGATTCAAATGAAGCAGCTTTACTGGGCGATTCCCTTGGGGATCGAGTAAGGATGGACTCAGTGTTGATTCCTCATTTGAATCAATTCACAAGAGCTCTCCGAAAGCCCTTGGCATAAATATACTTTCTCTCTATTTTTCACTAACCGCGACGGTCAACAGGTTTGAACCGTCTTCTCGAAAGAATTTTTTCAATGAACAAACGTGTAGCTGCTATCTGTCTTTCACTAGCTTCCGTTGCGATTGGGATCGTCTCTTCGAATCTTCATTTTACGGTTTCTACAAAGTACCAAAGCGATGTTTTGCAAATATTTCTTATTTGTCTCTATACGATGCCAGCTTTCGTGGCTCTTTGGTTGGGAAGATGTCTAACAAAATCTATCCAGCCAGGTCACGGATGGATTCGTAAGCTTATGGTTGTTCACGGGGCGTTGGCGATACAGCTTCTTTTAACTGGTGCTGTTTTTGAAATTACAAAAGCTACCCTTGGAAAAGACATAATTCACTGGTACGAGACTCGGGACGAAAGTGTCCAAAAAGTGGACGCTGAAAAGGGAAAAATAGATTACGCCGCTATAGAAAAGGTGACGTTTGCCCCTATAGCCGAAGAAGTTGCGTTCAGGTTAGCAATTGATTTGCTACCTATTGGCCCAATATTAAAGTTGGCTTCGAGTTCTGTGCTGTTTGGGGCTGCTCATCTAACTAGATTCGATTTGGCCGGTATTCCGCTGGTGATTTTTCTTGGGGCCTTACTTTGGTGGATATATAGGCTTTATGGCATCTATTGGTCAATAGTCGCCCACATCTGGTTCAACTTCGGAGCACTCAATCTACCGATTCTATTTCCAGACTATGCGAACGTCCTCCTAATTCTTTCGAAACTAAACGTAGTTCTCATGCCAGTGACGCTTTGTGTGTTCGCAGTGTCTTCTTTCCGTGTCTTTTTTAAAAAGGAATTGCGATGAAAACGATCTTACTAGCTGCTTTAGTTATGTTCCCGTCGATAAAAATTTTCGCAGATTTTGAAGCGGTCTTGCCACCTATGTCGGGATCACCAGATGAGAGAGTTGTTACGGAAGCACGACGACTCTATTCTAGCAGAGGCCAACAGGGAGTGATTTTCACTTCGGTTGGAGGTAATCCCTCGGGTTCTTCAGCGACTGCTGCTGGTGCACTTGAGCCAATCGGCGACTCCAGCGGTATTTCAGATATCACAAACCCTCCAATGACCGAGGCTCAAAAGAAGCAAAAGAATAATGAAAGTATGATTAAAGCAAAAGAAAATCCCTACGTTAAAGCTATCGTCGATGGCCTTCAAAAAGCGTTGGATTGGTCTTCGAAATTTAAAAGCGGCACTTTTCATCATGTTGAAATTGAGCTAGCAAATGGCAATAAGTGCAAAGAGACAGCAATAGCTATTGGTACCGACGAACCTAAGATGCTTTGTACAGAAGTTTTCCAATCTGGTCAGAAAGTTGTCTTGCCAAACGGCCAGGTGACCGACCAACTGAACTTATATATCAAAGTAAAAGACCGTTGCTACTATGTGGGAAATTGCCGTGAAACCACTTTTGAGTTCGTCGCAGATAGCAAGGAAGAAATGGACGCTATATTGAGTGAGATATTGGCTGGCTAAAGGCTCGGCTAAACTGCTGCAAATTGTTTTCACATTTTTGGGGTCAATGGCAAAATGCTATTGACCCTTCTCTCTTTTCCTTATCAGCGCATGCTGCTGTTCTTTGGAATATCGCTCGTGTTTTGCTCAAGACCGAATAGGAATTCCTTCGTGTGAAACAATGTTCTATCCTTAATTGCTTCCGCTGATTAGGTGATTCCCTGCAGTTGAAGGCTTTTGATCCGGTCGCTGATAAGCGTGCTGATGCGCGCTGGGATTTTGGCTTGGGGATGTTCGCGTTGGACTCGCTTGGCAACAGACATCTGCTCTTTTTCGATCTTCGCTGCGAGTGTGAGGATGTGACGCCCAAAAGTCCCTGCCTTGAGCCCCAAATCCTTCTCCAGGACTTCCGTATTCCTTTTGGAAATTTTCGTGAAGTCTCTTTGCCCACCTATCGAGAATGAAAATTCCCTTTGCAACCGGGAATAGATCACCGAGCAAAGCAGGTCGTAGAAGGGTGCAAGCGTCAGTCCTGCGGGCTGCAGGAGTAAAGAAATATTCTTGGAATGGCTATCATTATTTCCTATGAGGAGATTGAAGGCCACCCAGTCGAGAAGGCTCGTGAGGCTTCTTAAGCGTTTTTTAGCAGGAAAATGCTTCAGTATGACTTCATAGTCCTGCTTGAGCGTGGGTCCGCCCTTATCCTCATACTTCTGCTCGCTCGTGAATCCCTGGGCTTGGCAGAAGTCTTGCTGGTGAATGCGGTGAGTCAGACCATCCTTACCCTGGGATCGATCGTAGCGTTCGATAACGAAGAGTGGGTGACTCCCCGGAAGAACGAAACAGGCTGGCACGAGCAGACCTACGGCCCGCGCCAACTCCATGCAGTAGTATTCATTGTATACGGATTCTTTGATTCCTGAATGCTGGATCGGGGGCTTAATGATGTGCGTTGTCGCGCCCCCT
>JBGSRE010000032.1:0-2376 GCA_041737755.1 Oligoflexus sp. | reverse complement strand
CTACCAGAACAAGGCAGCGCGTAAGGGCCGGCGGCGGCAAAGGCAGCACAGGCTTTTTTGAACGCCTTTTTGTGGTGTGTTGGGTAAAATCCGGGGCAATTTTTGACTTCTTTGCTGAATTTACTTTCGACATTGTTTATTTTCTCGGCGCTAAAGAGTACGAACGAAATGACTTCACCCAGTTCCTGTATGCAGGACCAGAATTGCAAAAATCGCGAGTCTAGGCAAGTTCCAGTAAATTGTCGCTTCAAATGTCAGAGCTTATGCAATTCAGAGTCTCGGTATATATTGGTATATACCGAGGGGGTGGTCGTTGAGTTTTTTCGAAAGAGTGCTGCAAGTACTTGAAAAGTGTAAAATTTCTTACAGTATAGTCGGGGGGGTGTGCGTTGGCGATGCATGGTGCGCCTCGTGGTACGGTCTTAGTCCAATTCGCCAAAGATGAAGCGATCTTTGATTCGCCAGATGATGTTACCCCCATTATAGAATTTTTGGAAAAGTTTCAAAAAATGGTAGACCCCCGTGCTCAGCATCCCAGTCAGTTGATCAGTCTCAAAGTCCCGGTGCCTCTGCTCGAAGCTTTTAAGGCACGCGCCAAGTTCTTGGGGATTCCTTATCAGACTTGATAAAGAAATTGATGTTGGAATGGCTTGGAAAAAATGCATGAAACTACCCGGGCTGCAGGGCTGGTGCTATTTCATGGGCACACCGGGTTCTTATTTTTCCATTGTGGTCCTTCCAGGATGGCACTATTCAGCAGTCAATAATAGCTTGTAGATAAAGACGGCAAACTTCTCGATTCCACCGCCGGTGTGTGCCGCTTCCAATGCAGCGAAGTATTCAAATTTCTTGTCCTTGGGAATAACCACCCAAGCCAACCCGCCCGTCATCAGTCCAACATTTAAAAGAAATCGGGCTGTTCGGCCGTTTCCATCCAAATAGGGATGAATATAGACCTGGGCATGATGCGACAGCACCGCTCTTTTGAAGGGATGGGCCTCTCCTGCATAAAGCTCTTGAAAGCTTTCCATGGCATCCATAAGACTATGTTGAGAGGGAGGAACGTGCTGCGAATCGCGAATATAGACGGGAGAATTTCGATAGCCGATGATCGATGCTGCCCTATCACCATAGGCTTCGATATTATGTTTGAAGAGCGCCACACGCCACTCGGAAAGATCTTCAAATACGATTTGATTGGGATCACCCCCAGCATGAATTTTTTTCAGACTTTCTTTCACCAACAAAAAAGCATCGTGGTATCCCAAGGCCGTCATCGCATCAGCTTCAGCTCGATCTTTGGGATTGGTTAAGGGATCAAACTCGCCTCTGCCAATTCTGGCAATAAGGTCATCCGTAACGCTGTAGCCTTCAATGGATAGAGAATTGTAGGCATCGCTGTTGTAAATCGTACCCATTTTGTGATCAACTTCGCCAAAAGGTCTTTTATGAAACCTATCTCGATTGCCTGCTGCTTCAGGCCAATTCTCCAAGAGTCGATCCAACTCTTCGCTGTGCCTCAACCATATATGAGAAAGTCGTGCACCGATCGCGGACCTATTCTTGAGGGTTTTTGAGTCAAACCTAGCCTCCAAATCTTCTGTTTTAAGCTGTAGACCTGCAGCGTCGAAAGCCTTCTGAATCATCTTCGCATCTTTATCTCGGCCAACTTTTTTGAAGCAGCTTGCAATGCGACCCGCTGTGGTCTGCTCCCTCTTATCCGTCAAAATTTGCGATAGCAGCGAAATATTGCGAACAGACAAAATAGCTGCTTCGAGCGAAGCGGAAGTCTGCTTGAAAAAATTCGGAGGCATGGATGACAACGATCCTTCCAAACTCAAAACTCTGAGACCGTCTCTCACTTGTGCTGCTTGAATCTCTTCCTCGTTTCCTTTGGAAATAAAAATGGAAGTATCGAAAAGAAGTGAAACCTTATTGTAGGTATTCTTGCTTGTGTTCACGTAGAGCTGCTTCGGAATGGAGTTGTCTTCGGTTTGCAGCAGGAGAGAATTGGAAGGGGAGAGAACATAGTCCTGGCCATAGAGTTCTGTTAGATACTTCTGGACAAACTCCCAGTAGTTGCTGAAGTAAACAACCGTATCGCCTGTCTTCATGCTGGAAGGATTTAGCAAGGCGTACCAGCCTGCATAAATGGGAAATACCCAACCCGCATTTTTTAAGGTCGTCTGCTCAAGCCTTGAAAGAACGCCCAGTTTGAAAACATGCCCTCCTCTAGCGGCTGCCTTTGCCGATTTTAGTGCCTGGGCTATTTTCTCGTTGAGCGGGGCAGCCTTTTTGGTCATAGAGGTCTCCTGATAGAGCCATTATACTTCGATTCTAATAGGTCATAAGTTTACGCCCAGGCGGCTGGCGCGC
>JBGSRE010000027.1:0-8596 GCA_041737755.1 Oligoflexus sp. | reverse complement strand
GATGGACGAGATCGCGGCCTTGGCGGCATGGCCCGCCGGGGTGAAATACACCTGCGCCCCGCCAGCCGGTGCTGGCGGTAATCGGTCGGGCTCTCCAGTTCCACCACGTCAAGCCGTGCCCGCAGCAGGGCGATGAAGGGCAGGAACAGCGCCCGGTTCAGCCCGTCCCTGTACAGATCCTCGGGCGAGCAACTTGAGCATTATATTGAAGACATTGCCGAAACGGTGCGGCTTGCTGGATATCTTCCACACGATTGGCCGTAATCAACTGAGACGCCGAGCAGACAACGCTGGCTGCGTAGTTGGGGACTTGGACCGCGGCGGCCCTTTGGCCTTCGGATACCGAGCTGGGCAGGAACTGAAAAATCGCCATTAAAGGCAACAAAAACCGACCCTGGAAGAGTTGTTTCATGGGTTTATCCTTCTCTATGGTTTGATTCTTAAGGGCTATAGGTCCATACAATGCAACCAAGGCCTGAGGCATCGGCCTTATCCCTTTGGGTGATGCAGTGATACAAATAAATTGTGCACAAAGCAATCGCTTTTTTGTTAGTTTTGCTTAAGAACAGTGGGGACTTAGTACGCTCTGTGGATTATGTATCCGGGGGGCAATAAGAGCCAAGCAGCGGAAAAAGCCAGGAAGGCTTTGGAGAGTTTTTTAACGCCATTCGATGTGTTGGATTTTGATTTTGAGGCTACCGTTGTTTATGGAGCGATTCGAGCGACCCTTGAGAAAAAAGGGGCCCAAAAGGTCCACAGGATCTTTTCATCGCAGCGCACGCTCTATCAAAAAACCTTGTGCTCGTGACACACGATAACGATTTTCAAAGGGTTGAAAACCTTAAAACCGAAGATTGGACGGGTTGAGCTGAGTGTTTGGGGTGGTCGGCTTAGCTGGTTTAAAATCAGAGTTTCCATTCTTGATGTAACATATTAGGCTTTCGGGTATTTAGCCTGATAAGTTACTTTGAGGCAGATTTTTTTGGTCAAATTTAGGATTGTCCTGCTATCAAATCGTTGTTATTGAAACAAATAATCAACCTGACATTTTCCCGAGACAGTTGAATCTATCGCCATCTATCCAATAACAAGCCCAACAATTTACATCGCTCCATTCTGCTAACTAAAAAAAGCCATTCTGCTCCCGGTACGACTGAAATGCTTTCATTTCCTTAGTGAGAAACTCTTTGAGCATGGCGACTGTAGGTATTATCCCATCTTCCATGTCGAATAAATTCCGCAGGTCACCATTAATCGCATCGTTTTCAAAGGTTTCAGTCGTCGATTTAGCTCCACCAGCAAGCACGACTTCATTGACTATTTCCGAGTCATATTGAAATTGAGCCGCAAAACAGCATTCAGACAACAGCCCAAAAACGGAAAACTCGTACTTAAAATCCCTTAGGTTCGTCTCTTCTTTCAAGTCTAATATTTTTTTGCAATAAGTTCGTATTCAACATGGTTGCTAGAATAATTAAAGGCTTTGCTTTGGCCTAGCTCTAACAATGCACGATTGATTTGGTTCCATTTGAGCATATTCGTTCTCCTTATTGCTATTCTATGGATCCAGTCACATTAGAGCCATTTGGATAACTATCCCGATAGGCTTTACTTTGGGTTGATATTCTATTTTTAAACGCCTGCTCCCATGTTTGCGGAATATTCCCCTGTCTGTCTTTAAGAGTAGCTGTTCGAGCTGCTTTGCCAAACACGCTGCTGAAATAGAAGCCAATGCGGCTGGTGTTCGGACAATTAGCCCCTATCAGTATTAAGCCTTCACTTCCTTAAAATCGCTATCAGTCCATTGATGTACTGTTTTCAAGTAATCTCTATACTGAGGCTTTGAAAGTACCTTTGTGATAAGACTAGCATAAAGTTCTTTTAGTCCGTCATTGTCAGTGCTCTGGAATTTTTCTTCAAGCAGATCTGAATAGGAAGCGTCCTTCATTAGGTACCGCTCCAGCATCATCATCGTGCCCTCATGCGGACCACAGTCAGTCGCCAATGAATCCAGCATGGATAAAAAATCATTCATACCTGTCATTTACTGTCTCCATATCGGGAAAGACGTTAGTACTTTTCCTGTTTCATCGATGAAAAGTTGAATTTTTACTCCATCAAAAGTCCCTACTAATTTATTACCATCTCGCAGCGTTAGTGTTGAATTCAACACATCATTTGTCGCCTCGCCGATTTTGCCAACATCCCAACTTTCAGGAAATAGGGTCTTGACGCCCTTCAAGCGAGTACCACCTTCAGCAGCCGTAAGTGCACTTGCACTAGAAAACGCATCCGCATTCGACCACGCATCTCTTGGTAACTGAACTCGCCTTACTCCATTCTCCAAGGTCTGGCTCAAAATCTCGCCACCGGCTTCAATTCGCTCAGATGTAAACTCAGTAACGTTTCGAATGCTATAGGTCTTGCCGCCACTTTGGTTTAACTTAAGAAAGTTATCGAATCCAAGTTTGGTATGCATACCCGAGACCAGCTTCCGGGTCCCGTCAGCCGAAATCTGGTAGTTACCTTTCACGACATGAAGAAGACTCTGGACGCTGTCCCATTTTTTTGCGGAGTCAACTATTTCCGCTGCCGAATTGAGTACCTTCTTGGTGCCTTTCTTGGCAACCCGTACAGAAAGACCAGCCAACTCCGCTGCTTTCCGCCACACTATTGACGAACCAGCAATGATGCCAGCGGCTGACACGATGCGACCTGTGATTGTAATATCGCTATCGCCGCACCATTCTTTGCCTGTTACTATCTCGTACCAATCAGCGGCATCAGTTAGGCCTCCCCTTACAGCGCACCTAGCAAAATCAACAGAAGCCTCTCCAAGTCCTTTCGCTATTCTTTTAAGTGTGTCGTAATCCGATGCTGGATCTTCCCCAGACGCATCGTAAAGATGAGCAAGGGACTCAATCGAAACGAGGAGATTTTCCTGATGATTGGATAGCGGGCCTTTCCATGACTTAAGCCCATTTTCAATATTTTTTCCTTCATTTTGATGACGTGGCACGATATTCTGCAAAACAATAGCCTGGACTTCCTCTGGAACAGGACTGTCTTCTTCATACCCATAGCGATTGAGATTTTTTTCAAAAGTCTTTTCTGCATTAATAAGCCTGTCCCTGACTTTAAACACTGAGGCGGCGTAGTCGATCTTCTTATCTGTCTCAACATTTGATGGAAGAAGATCGTCGGGATAAAACGCGAAGCTCTCGCCCCAAGCTGAACTTGTGCCCCGAAAAAGGAACTCATCTTTCTGTGAAATTGAAGCATTGAAAAAATCATCGATGTAGCGGCCAGCAAGTTCGACAAAGAAATTGTTTTTTTCCACGCCGAAAACATAAGCATTTTTCATGTAGAGGCCGTTGAGACCCAACGATTCATAGTCATTCTCAAATGTTGTTTGCGCACCAAGAACTATAAATCGATCCCGGTTTTTAGGCAGGAATTCTTCGCGCAGAGATTTTTGTATCTGCTTGACGATAGCGTCGAGTTCGTCCTTCTCTTTCTTGGCAGACTTGACTTTATCGTTCAGCCCATCGTCACAGTTCAAAACCGTCTTCATAACTTCATTGTAATCAATGACTCCGAGGTCCTGATCCAGAACTTTTTGCAGGCTATCGAATGAACAGCGTTGAATCTTTGCACGTAGCTCTTCACTGATTTTCTTAACGTCCTCGATCTTTAGCTTGAGACGATCGACTTCCTTTTCCTCGTCGCTTTTTTCTGGAGGAGGAGGAGCGATAACGCCGCCGCCACCGGTTCCATCATCAATTTTTGCCGCATTCTGCGTGGCTATTAGATAGTCACCTGAAAAGGCGTAGATGGATTGATAAGAACACTGATCCGCAGGATCATAGTCATAACCACCAAATTCCTGAAGATAACCCGAGCTATTCTTGGAAAGCTTGATGCAGCTTTTCACGCCTGATAGAGGAAACCAAGCATAGCGGTTGTTCTCCGCACGGGGATGATAAAGAATGTCAATTTCAACGGCTTTGCCGCCATAGGTGAAAATTCCAGTCGTAGAAGTATATCTTGAAATGAGCTTTTTTTCGCTATTTGGATCAAGACAGATCATGTCCCCGGTTACGTACTGCATCCGTTTAACCGAAGGCTTCTCAATGCTATAAAGGCAAACCCTGTAAGGCGTGGTGTTAGTATATCGGGCGCAGGACTGGTTGGTATAAATGGTGGGATAGGTTCCACAGTCCTTTATATCCGCATCAGCCGGACTGGACAAGACAAAAAACCCAAACAATAGAGCAAGAATTTTATACATGGCTTATCAATCCGCAAAAGGTTTGATTTTATCGGAAAGTCGCTCTTTCCTTTGTTCGATATTCGACTCTATGGCACCGATCCGTTCGTTTATCTCGGCTCGCAATTGCTCCTTTTCGATTTCGACCTTCTTCAATTCACATTGCCAATGTTCTTTGTTGCTGTCGTCGACCCAGGTCAGCGATTTGTCTATTTTGCAAACGGAATACTTGCAGACATTCAACCAGCGGCCGTCCTTCATACATTTGGCGATTTCAGGCCCCCAGTGGTATTTAATTGCTTCAGCTATTCGACCGATCTCTCCACCAATCCGAAAATTCTCAAGCGAACTTCCCAAGCGATCGTATTTTTTAATATCTGGAAAGTTAAATCTCTCTTTACGTAAATAGAGCCGATCGCTCACATTCTTGAGGTCCACTTTGGGAGTGCTGATGCGAATGTCACTGATTTCCTTCGATAGATCGTTGATTTTTTCGCCCAAATGCTTGATGTCGCTCTTCAGCTTTTCGAAGAAATCGGAAATTCCGCTTGTGGAGTCGTTCCATGCGTCGGACGCTCTTTTCCATGATAGGGCTTCAGCGTTGCTGGCCATTAAAATTAGTATCAGGCAGAGGATGATCGGCTTTCTATTCATAAACTCATTCCTTAATCATCAGTTCTTCAGCGATCGCCAAGTCATTGCAAAGGCTCATGACTTCATTGAAATCCTTCTTATTCGCGAATGCTATTTTTTTAGTTGTCATGTCAATACCCACAGCAGCCAGAGTGTTTGTTGCAACCAGGGAGAGCGGTTTCTTCGCATTCGCCTGGATGGCTTTCGCTAATAGATACCTGACTCGCCGGTAGAGGATCGCATTCAAATCCTCCAGATCTGAAATCGAAACGCTATGTTTCGAATTGATAGCGGCGATTTCTTTGGCTATCTCGGTTTCCACGTCCAACCGATCTGATTCATTGTTGATGAATTTGGTCTGTGATCTAAGGAATTGCGAAACAGCCGGTAGGCGATTACCCAAGTTGTTCATTTTCTCTATCAAGCCACGGCGGTGGTAATCTTCAAATGTTGCCTTTAGCGAAACCAGATAACGTCTTGTGAATGTGATTTTTTCGGAATCCTGGATATCTTTGTCGAGACTCAAAAGAAAACTCGATATATCCTTGTTGATTGCGCTGAGGCCGTCAGTGTTCAGGAATATCGCGACACTATTGTAGATTTCCATAATATCAATGATTCTGGTAAGATCTCGAACCAGAACACAGACCTCTGATTCCTTGTCGTTGGCTTGCAAAGACGCTTTGATTTGATTGGCACTGAGTTCAAGTTGGACCATGTCCTGTATTCTGGCTTTGATCTCAGCTTGAAGTTCAGGCGTGGCTCCGGATGATTCAGAAGCGAAGGCAGCCCGATTCCGATGTATTGAGATCAGTTCAGTCGTCTTAGCCAGTAAATTACTGCTGTCCGCGAGCAGTTTTTTCGTCGCAAGGTCACGACACGATCTTTCGTAGTCGAACCTTTGGGTCTCGATCTTATTCCGTTCCAGCATGGTATAGCTATGACTCCTGGAATACGTAAGAGTCGCTTCAAGCCAGAGACTGATCGCATTTAAAGTCTTTTTATCGGTTGCCAAAGCAGTATCGATCTGATTTTGGAGATCGACGACCGCATTCAGATTCTTGGCAATTTCTTCCACAGTAAGCTGGTGGAAGATAAGAAAGGAGTCAATTTTGGATTTGAGTACTATTTGCTCTCTAAAGGTTGCTTCTGCGGCAGATTTCTCCAGCATTAGCTCCGCCACTTGGCCTTCCAATGCCTGTTTTTCGGCTTCTGTTTGGGCGCCTGCTGTTAGAGTGAATGCTACAGCAAATGCTAGAATGAAAACTTTTAAGTAGTTCATTCCCGTCTCCTTTTTTATCGCTTTACTTCGTTACTCTGGTAATTAAATCGATGATCTGGCCGAGTTGCTCGGCATAAGCTGCATCCAATGCAGCGAGTCTTACTTTTTCGCCTTCCATAAAGCCTTTAATGCTTTTTAGTTCAGTAACCGAATCATCCCGATAACCTTTGGCGACGGTTGACAGTGCTTTAGCTTTGACAAGGCAAAGAGCTTTGGTGTCTTCGCTGGAAGTTTCATCTTCGCAAGCCGCAGCCACAGACAATCCATCTGTCACGTAGCTTTTGATATCTTCGTAGAACTTCTTTCTTCCATTGGCTGCAGTGTATTCAGTGGAGTCTTTCGGATAGGTATCCAGATCTGCTTGCAGAAGAATGATCTCGAGTTCGAGATCTTCTGCTACGCTTTGCAGGTTGGCCCACCCTGAACCGAGAGTTTCCAATTCTGCGATATCCTTTACGATCCGGTTGAGGCGGGTTGCGGATTTAATCATGCTGTTGGCATAGACTCGCATAGGCCTGTCGCTGACTTTTGAAGAGTTTGTCAGAATTTCTATTTGACAAGGATCCATAACACCGGTCGAGCTTGTTGGGACAGTGATTTTAAGGGCATACTTATTGTCCTGCTCGCTGTAGCTCAATGAATTTTGGATGCTATTTGCCGTATTCCAACCGAGTGGGATGGTGCGACCGTTGAAAGCTAGACCAAAATCCAGAGATCTACTGGCCTTGCAATATGTGGAATAGCTGATTTGATTAAGAATCGGCAGAGATTTGATGAATTCAGAATCTGTGGTCGAAACTCTGTCTGCTGCAAATTCGATCGATTGTGTCTCGGGAAGGTTCGGGCAATTGTACCACACGCCGAACTGTTTTGTTTTGCAAGTCGTTGCCGGTTCCCAAATGGAACCGGCAAAGGCAACTTTGGAAACAAGCATAAATGTGCATAATAGTAGTCGGTTCATTATAAATTTCCTTATTCTGTCTTGTGTCTTATTAGACTTTTAAAGGTTCAATGAGCAAAGCATGGAAACCGCATCTTTACTTCCAATACTTAGTTTGGCTGCTATTCAAGAATTAATAGTTCAAGATTTTTCACTACTATTTCGGAGATTCCATTAGCATAGAAATTAATGTAAAACTTGTTTGAAGGACAAGTCGATGATTGAACTACTGCTGATCCTTCTAATGTTTCATCACGATTCCATAGACCGGCGCCATTCCATGCTAATCTGATGGGATTTGCCCGTGATAGAGTTTCAGATGGTTGGCACATTAGTCGCAAAGATATAAGTGATTCTTGCGTATTAAGCCTTCCAGCTACATCAGGTATTTTGAATTCGAAACTTTGCTTGAAATAGATGCGATAGGTTATACCTTCTTGTCTACCTCCAATTTGGAATGGAAGGATGCGGTTGAAGGCAGCATCAATTCCCCAATCTTGTCTATCCTGAACGCCAAAGTCTCTAAGCAATCGATTTGGAACAAATCGATTTCCACCTTGGTGGGTCATATCAGTAAATTCACCCCTGATGGGGTAGCTGAAATATGAACCAATATAGCCCTGAGCTATACTACCGAATTGACCATTAAAGTCGCGGATGGGATGGGTGTCGTAGTTAAAAGGCTCTTCAAATACTGTTGCCGAACCGCTCACAAACACGGAGACTGGTTCAGCTTTGAGCTGAGCAGTAAGAAGTAGAATCGAAGCGAAGAAGATTGCTTTGTTCATTGATTAAGTCCTTGTTGAATATCAAAATTGAATCATGATTTGTTTAGTGACAGGCCAGCGCGAGACAAGCACGGATCGAGAATAAACATGCCAATAAATCTATCCACCGTCTAAATCTGAGTCGCTTGCCATGTCTATTTAAATATGCGTCTAATTGACGTCTATGTTCTAGCCGCTGTCCGTTGACTTTGTCAAGAAACAATAAGTAGGCAGTGACCGCCCAATCGCATTTCAAGACAGGCAGGGTGCGGGAATATTGCAGCGCGAAACATCAGTCAAAAAGATGAGTTCCAAGGGCTGCCAGCATTTTATCTATGAGTATCTGAATCGAGATGTTTCATAGGCTAGATGTAACTTTTTGGCTTGCATTGATTCATGAAGTCATATACCAATACGCTCAGATCGAGTTGTGCGCCTTTTTGGCTTTTTATTTCTGAAGTAAGTAAAATTTTTTGAGGATAAGAGACTAAAATGAAAGCATTAATCACTGGGTCGCTGATTTTGTTAGGTTTATCAGGCTGCGGGACAGATCGCAAAAGTGAGGATGAGTCCAAGCGTGAACCTGAGATAACGCAACAGACACCAAGTGTGCCTGTGACAGTGAATCAACCCGCGATACCTCAACTCAAAACAAAAGAAGAAGAGTGCAAGGAGAGAGCGGCGGACTTTGATTGGGTTGGCGA
>JBGSRE010000004.1:0-20254 GCA_041737755.1 Oligoflexus sp. | reverse complement strand
CTACCAGAGTCGGCCTTATCTGAAGTCCGCTCGTATCGTTGGGGAAGTCATAGGCCGCTTTCACCCCCATGGTGACAGTGCGGTTTACGATGCTTTGGTGCGGATGGCTCAGGAATTTTCAATGCGCTATCCTTTGGTGGACGGTCAAGGGAACTTCGGTTCCATTGATGGCGATTCTCCGGCTGCCATGCGTTATACCGAAGTTCGTTTGCAGAAGCTGACCGAGCTTCTGTTGAATGATATTGATAAAGATACGGTAGATTTTGGTCCGAACTACGATAACAAGGAAGTCGAGCCGCTGGTTCTGCCAGCGAAATTTCCCAGTTTAATCGTCAATGGTGCCAGTGGTATCGCCGTGGGTATGGCGACGAACATTCCGCCGCATAATATTACAGAAATTCTGGATGCTCTCGAAGCCTTGATAGAAAATCCTGAGATTTCCATCCAGGGCCTTATGGAGTTCGTCCATGGGCCGGATTTCCCGACGGCTGGTTTGATCTATGGCCGCGCTGGGATTCAGCAGGCCTATCTCACAGGTCGGGGCGCCATCAGTATGCGAGCACGGGCTCATGTGGAAGACATGAGTAACGGTAAGCAACGCATTATCGTCACCGAACTTCCCTATCAAGTGAACAAAGCTAAGTTGCTTGAGAAGATCGCAGAACTCGTCAATGAGAAGCGAATCGAAGGCATTACCGATCTGCGTGATGAATCCGCTCAGGATGAGATCCGCGTGGTCGTCGAGCTTCGTAAGGGCGAGATGGGCGAGATCATTCTCAACAATCTCTTCAAACTGACCCCGCTGCAGTCCAGCTTTGGCGTGAACATGGTGGCCCTGGTCAATGGTTCACCGCGCATCGTTCATCTCAAGGATGTTCTCGAGCAGTTTTATCTGCATCGCAAAGAAGTTATTATCCGCCGCACAGCCTTTGAGCTGAGAAAAGCGGAAGAGCGCGCCCATATCTTGGAAGGCTTAAAGATTGCCGTTGAATCGATGGACGAAGTCGTTCAATTGATCCGTGCGGCTCGTGATGCTGAGATCGCCCAAGAGGGTCTGATCGCCCGTTTTGGCCTCAGTGATATTCAAGCTAAAGCCATTCTTGATATGCGTTTGGCGCGTTTGACTGGTTTGGAGCGCGACAAAATTCTGGCGGAATATAAGGATGTTATGGGTCAGATTGCTGACCTGAAAGATATCCTGAATACACCGGCTCGCGTAGTTGCCATCATCAAACTCGAATTGATTGAAATTCGGGAACAATTTGGTGATGCCCGCAAGACGGAAATCGTCAGCAGTGATGCCGATGAATTTACCATGGAAAGTCTGGTCGCTGATGAAGAAGTAGCCGTTGCTATTTCAGTTGCAGGTTATGTGAAGCGAACTCCGCTGGCCGAAATCCGCGCGCAAAAGCGCGGTGGTAAAGGTCGAGCAGGGATGAAGACCAAGACCGACGACGTCGTTCGGGATCTGTTCATTACCTCCAATCACCAGTCCATCATGTGTTTTACCAATGAAGGCCGAGTCTATGAGCTAAAGGTTTATCGACTGCCAGAAGTTGCTTTAGCTGGTCGTGGCGCTCATTTTGCCAACTTGATCAAACTCAATCCAACGGAAAAAGTTGTCTCGGTTTTACCCGTCAAAGAATTTAAAGAAGGCCAGTACATCATATCTGTTACGGCCAAGGGCTATATTAAGAAAACCGATTTGATGGCCTATTCCAATCTTCGAACCACCGGTATTATCGGCTTGGGACTGGATGAAGGGGACCGTCTGGTCGATTGTAAACTCACTTCAGGTGAGGATCATGTGTTGATCGCTACTAAACTCGGCAAAGCCATTCGCTTTGATGAGAAGGAAGCTCGGCCCATGGGTCGCTCTGCACGTGGCGTGACGGGTATCAAGTTCTCGGAAGATAGCGACGAGGTGATTGGTCTCGAAGTTGTCAACAATAAGGACGCCATCCTTTCTGTCTGTGAAAACGGCTATGGAAAGCGCACACCGATCGAAGAGTATCGCATCCAAACCCGCGCGGGTAAGGGGATCTATACGATCAAAGTCACCGAACGCAATGGTCCCGTAGTCGGCATCATGCAGGTTGCTGATGATGATCATTTGATGGTGATGACTTCGGCCGGAAAAGTCATGCGATTCACGGTTGCTGAAGTCGGTGTGATAGGCCGTTTGACCCAGGGCGTTCGTTTGATGAACGTCGATCCGGGTGAAAAAATTATGAGTCTTGCCAAGATCCAGATGATCGAAGGGGAAGAAATTTAAGTGACGCGCATCGATCGGCAAACTGTGGAAAAGGTAGCCTCACTCGCCAATCTTCGGCTGAGTGAGGACGAAGTCCTTTACTATCAGCAGCAGCTCGATCGAGTGCTCGACTATATTCAGCAGCTCGAAGGGGCCACCGACACCCTTCCTGGCGATTGGCGGGCTGACCTAGTCGGTGCGGTAAGTCCAGAAAGAGCCGACGTTGCCACCCCCTCTTTAGCCGTTGAAAAGGTACTTAGTGTCGCGCCCAAGGTGGTCGGTACAGCATTTCAAGTACCAAGAATAATTGAGTAATACTCGATGAGGCCCGCTTATGCCTGCGATGGATCCTCTAGTGCTATCCGCCTCTGATTTGGCTCAAGAAGTCCGCGACGGCAATCTCAAAGCCCAGGATGTCGCGGCCGTCTTTGCCCAGCGAGTGGAGAATCTCCATCGTGATCTCAATACGCATATTGAGTGGGACAAGGAAGCTGTTCTCACCGAAGTGGATAAACAGGTCGCCTATATCGAAGCCGCCCTCTTTGCTCAAAAGCCTTTGCCGCTTGCCGGTGTGCCCATTGCCATCAAAGACAACATCATGGTCGACTCGCAAACAGTCAGCTGTGGTTCCCAATTTTTGCGCAATCATCGAGCTGCCTATGATGCGACGGTGATTCAAAAGCTGAAAGCTGCTGGAGCCTTGCTGTTTGGTCGAACCAATATGGACGAGTTCGCCATGGGATCCTCGACCGAGAATTCCAGCTATGGCCCTGCTCTTAATCCTTGGAATCGAACTCATGTGGCTGGAGGATCTTCAGGTGGCTCGGCTTCTGCTGTCGCATCGGGAATGGTCCCACTTTCGCTCGGTTCCGATACTGGCGGTTCCGTTCGTCAACCGGCCAGCTTTTGTGGTGTTGTCGGGTTGAAACCCACTTATGGTCGTATCAGCCGCTATGGGCTGGTTGCCTATGCTTCGTCTCTGGATCAGATTGGAACCTTTGCTCATTCTGTCCGTGATACGGCTTTGCTTTATGAAGTTATTGCTGGCCCTGATGCTGCAGATTCAACCAGTGCCTCGGCTCCAGCTCCGATCCTCGGCTCCAGTTTGAGCCCCCAGTTTTCCATGAAGGGCAAACGACTGGCAGTGATCAAGGAATTTATGAGCGAAGGCTTGGATGATGAAGTCCGTCAGCATTTTGAACAAGCGCTTCAAGTCTATCGTCAAGCTGGTGCCAGTATTGAGTTTGTCGATCTACCCCATATCTCTTACAGTATTCCCGTTTATTATATTCTGGCGACCGCAGAGGCATCGTCCAATCTCGCTCGCTTCGATGGCATTCGATATGGAATGCGCAGTCAAAAGCCAGGCTTGAATTTGAGAGATCTTTATACGCATTCCCGTTCAGAAGGATTTGGTCGGGAAGTGAAACAAAGAATTATGCTCGGCACCTATGTCCTATCCTCAGGATATTACGATGCCTACTATGCCAAGGCCAATCGCATCCGGGAGATGATTCGCCGAGAAATACAGGGGCTTTTTGCCCAGGGAATCGATCTTATCCTTTCTCCAACGGCACCGACTACGGCCTTTGAGTTAGGACAAAAAACACAGGATTCGCTGGCCATGTATCTCAGTGATATTTATACGATTGCAGCCAACCTAGCCGGAATTCCGGCACTCTCCCTGCCGATAGGGTTGGACCGTAAAGGTCTGCCAATCGGCATGCAATTGATGGCTCCGGCCTTTGGTGAGGAGATCTTGCTTAGGAGCGCCCAGGTTTATGAACAGCAAATCAACGGATCCGAAAGGTTCCGACCAAGGATTTAACGGAATTCTTTCTCGCTTTGAGCCGGTCATTGGCCTTGAGGTCCATTGTCAGCTGAAAACGGCCAGTAAGCTTTTTTGTGGCTGTAGAACCAACTTCGGTGCGCTTGCCAACCAAAACACCTGTCCGATTTGTCTCGGCCTGCCCGGAGTTTTACCAGTTCTCAATCATCAGGCCGTGGAATATGCCATTCGCTTAGCTTTGGCCGTCGGTGCTAGTATTCGTGAGCGCAGCGTTTTTGCGCGAAAGCAGTATTTCTATCCAGATTTACCCAAGGGCTATCAGCTGACTCAGTTTGATCTTCCCTATTGCGAGCAAGGATCACTTTTGCTCGACAGTGGACGCCGCATTACGATTCAACGCATTCATATGGAAGAGGATGCGGGTAAAAATATTCATGGGGATAGCGCCTCTTATGTGGATCTGAATCGAGCCGGTATTCCCCTTCTGGAAATTGTCTCGGCACCTGAAATGCACAGCCCGGCTGAAGCGGCGGAATATCTACGGAAGATTCGTGCTATCAGTCGTTATTTGGATATCAGTGATGGCAACCTCGAAGAGGGATCCTTTCGCTGTGATGCGAACATATCCCTTCGCCCCGTCGGCTCCTCAGGACTTGGGACACGAACAGAGATCAAAAATTTAAACTCTTTTCGTAATGTGGAAAAAGCCATCACCTATGAAATCATTCGCCAGGCCGATGTCCTGGAGGGTGGTGATAAAGTCAAGCAGGTGACGATGCAGTTTGATGCCGCTATAGGCCGAACTATCGTCATGCGAAGCAAAGAAGATTCCCCCGACTATCGCTATTTTCCGGACCCAGATCTTGGAATTCTTCTGATCAATGCGGAAAGAATTCGTAAGATTCAGGAAAAAATCCCGGAAATGCCTGAGCAGAAAGTACTCCGTTTCCAGGAGGCTTTTAGCATTCCCATTGGCGATGCGAGACAATTGACCGAAGATAATGAATTGGCCGCCTTCTTTGAGCAGGTTGTAGCCTTGGTCGACGGATCGGTAGCGCCGAAGATTGTCGCCAACTGGATGCTGAGTGAATATCTTAGGGAATTCAATGCTAGGCAGTGGAGTTTTTCTAGACCTCTGATCTCTGCGGATAAATTTTCACAACTCTTGAGGCTTCTGGGCCAAGGTACGATTTCCGGTAAAATCGCCAAAGCCGTTTTTGAGCAGATGGCGGAAAGTGGCGATGATCCACATCACATCATCGAAGCCAAGGGACTCGTGCAGATCAGCGACAGCGCAGCGATCAAGGCGGTGGTCGAGGAAGTTCTTACGGCTCATCCGGAACAGGTCACGCTGTATCTTTCTGGTAAACAGAAAGTTTACGGATTTTTGGTAGGTCAGGTGATGAAAGTATCCGCGGGACGCTTCAATCCAAGTTTGCTTAATGATTGTTTGAAAGAAGCTTTGCATGCAAAGGGCTGAGGATCGTCTAGAGGAGCTTTTGCTAGCGGAACGGCAGCAAGGATACTTTTCCACTGCCTACGTCGAGTGCGGATTTCTCGATCAGCCGGAGGCCAAGCTCCAGATATTTTTATCCAGCGAAGTTGAAACAGCCCAGATTTTTGATCTGGCCAGCCTGACCAAAGCCTTGGTGACAGGGCCATTGGTTCATCAGCTTTTGACTGATAGAGAGCTTCCCTTTAGCGCTCCTTTGAAAGACTGGGCATCACCCTCCTTGCGCGTTCCGGCAAGTTTTTTGCAGCTCCCTACGGAAGAGATTTTAGCTCATATCTCTGGCCTGCCCGCCTGGTGGAATTTTTGGATCCAGGTTCTCGATAAATCCCCTGTTATTTCCCGTTCGCAGGCGTTAGCGAGAATGCAGGAAGTCTTGCAAAGAATTCCCCTGCACACCGGAAAAAACGATCTTTATTCGGATGTGGGTTACATCCTTTTGGGCTGCGCACTGGACTTGCAAAAGCAACAGAGCCTTTCCCAGCAATTTCAAACGCTGCTTCGGGCAATCCATTTTCCCCAGGCTCTGCCTTTAGGGTTCGCTCCTGACTTGGCTTTGGATGCCAAATACTTTATTCCGACCGGATACTGCGCTATTCGGGAACGCGTTCTTCGAGGTGAAGTGCATGATGAAAACTGCGCCGCTTTCGGTGGGATTTCCGGTCACGCTGGATTGTTTGGAACAGGTGAAGCAGTCAGTCGCTTTTTAAAATTGTATGCCGCTTCGTCCAGTGGTCGAGCCTATTTTATGGCCAATGAACAGGCCCGCCTTGCGACCAGCCGAGAGGGTTTGCTGGGGCTTAGGCGCGGTCAAGGGCTGAGTGCGGCGGTGTTTGCGGATGGTCAGAGTATGGGCCATCTCGGTTTCACTGGAACGGCTTTTTGGTTGGAATGGTCGACTCAGAAATATGCGATTTTTCTGAGCAATCGTGTGGTGAGTGGGCGCGTCTCAGCGCGCATGACCGAGCTGCGGAAAAAAGTTTTTCAACTTCTGGATGAACGCCTTGATTGAACACAAGATAGCCATCATCGGCAGAGGTCTCGCCGGCCTGACTTTGGCCTTTCGCATGGCTCAGCAAGGCTTTCGCCCCTTAGTGTTCGGTGCCTCTTCCGGGCCTGCTAATGCCAGTCGATGTGCCCAGGGAATCGTTTGTAACAAAGGCCTATTATTCGCCGAGTCACCCCTCTTTCGGGCCAAGCTGCAGACTTTGCGAAATTTGGAACCATGGCTGCAGAACATTGAAGATAGCAGTGGTATGAAGATTCCTCGTTCTTGGAAGGGCGTTGATGAACCCTATTGGAGTGAAGAAGATTTTCATAAAACTATGCAACGCGTGTATCGAGGCAATTTCTGGGGCTGCTATCGACCGACCAATCAGCCCGCACGTTTATGGACGTTGCGCGATTTTAGAATCCCGAGTGGGTTCATGCACTATCCGGATGATGCTTGGTTTGATGTTCAAGCCACGATGAATGCTTTGGAGCAGGCTTGTCAGAAGCTCGGCGTGCAGTTTTTCGAAGGCGCTGTAGAAGCATTAAAGAACGCCAACGATTGCATTCAACTGAAGCTCAATCAGCAGGCCTTTGCCTTGGATCATGTGGTGATCGCCGCTGGCGCGGAAAGCCTCAGGATTCTGCAAGGGCTGGGTCTGGAATGCCCCAAATTCTTCCATATAGCTGGCCAAAGTTTGAGCTGGGATGCTCAGGGCGAAGAGTCGGCGCGAATCCTGGTTAAAGGCAATCTCAGTCTGGCCCTTCTTTCGAATCGACGCATATTGGGCTCCAGTTCTTGGAAGCCGGAACCTGGGCAAGAACCCGATTTGATAAAAGATAGAGACGATCTACTGCATCAGGCAGAGGCTGCCTTTGGACTGCCTTTGCCGGAGCCGAGGGATGCCATTCGATCGGCATGGGGTGTGCGCCTTCGCTTTGTCGATCGCATGCCCGCACTTGGAATTTGGCCCGAGGAAAGTCTTCAGCAGAGGATTTCGGTGCTAACCGGCTTTTATAAAAATGGCTTACAGCTCGCCGATCTTTGCGCCGAGCAGCTGCTTTTAGAATTAACCGGTCACGAGATGAACGAATTTGGCCAAGCTTTTCATGTCGGACGCTTTTTTCGAAGCCAAAGACGGGCTCCTGGGAGTCCGCCGCATCATTGTCCGCTTAAAAAACAAATCCCGCACTAAGCTGCAGTTCACCGCCAGCCTTGGCCTCATGCTTGAGGGAATCCTTGAGGTCCTGCTCAGCCGTGATCTCTGGATTGAGATTAGCCGTTGCAAAAGGGTCATCCTCTGTACCAAGACTGAATTTTGAAGACTGGGAAAGCGGCACATAGATGACGGCGCCCAAGGTGAAAGCAATCGGCCCAAAGGTAAAATCCAGGCTCGGTAAAAGACGCAAGGAGAGAGCCGTAAGAGTTGATTTTCCTTGATAAATCGTAACTTCTGTTGCGTCGACATCGGATTTTTGCACGGCATCCACTGTCACGGCTGAGCTATCAAAATCAAGACCACTGGCCAAGCGGAAATCGACCACACCAAAATCGAGAATCAACCAGTAAAAATCCAGCCAGGCGCCAAACGATGACCCGACTGCTGTGGTGTCGACATACTGTTCGAAGGTCTTGTCGCCATCGACATCGTTATAGTCGGAAGAAATTTTCTTCGGCAGAAAGAAGCGTGTGCGTAATCCGCCAGCAAGCTGAAAGGAACTGATGCCGAGGCCAAACTCCAGACCCAGACCAAAAGTTTTGACTGCGGAGTCTGCCGACCACATGCTATCGACCTGTCGATTGACGGGAGTTTCATAGATCAGGTTTTGATAGCTGACAGGTCCAGCCAGTGGCAAGAGCATGAGCCCTTTGAGGTAACTTTTGGGCTTGTCCGTCGGAGCTGTTGAGGTGGCCGCTGGGTCCAAGGCCGTGATACCCGGTGCGCCTGATGCGGGAGGCCCCGCTTCCAATTTCGCTTGCATACCGACGGTAATTTTGGCGAACAGCTTATCCCCTTTAATTTTTATAAAGGAGGTTTTTGGCTTTGACGTGCGAATGAAACTGCAACCGACCTTAACATTGCTAGCATCATAAAAACAAACTTTGGATTTTTTCAAAAAGTTTGTTTCAGATCCTTCGTCAATGGTGATGACTTTTTTCTCGACGTTAACGTTCGTTACCTTAGCGGCAAATCCCTGCGCAGCCGTTAAGGCTGAAAGGAAGATGATCCATCGAATTGCCTTGATCACAGTTGGCCTCACATCTTCTTGTTAATTTTAAAATGAATCCAATCCTGAGCAGTGATCAACCAAGGCGGATAGCTTGCCCCTTCGCGGAAATGAACCTGATTCGTTTCAAGCACCAGGGTCGCAAGGTATTCGCCGGTTACTAACTTTTGATAGAAACTGTCTGGTATTCCGAGGCTTTCTTGATCGATCGTATACTGGCAGCGCAGGAGGGTTTTGCTGGCATCGGCTGTCTTGATCGTCAATTCAAAGCGACTCATTTCAGTCGGATAGAGGATGCTTGGAGTCAGGCGGAAGCTTTTTGGACCTGCATCGACAGCAGGAAGAACATTGCCAAGCAAGCGATTTTTGATGACAGTTGTGACCTCAGCATTCGAGTAGCTGAGATTAGCCAGATAGCCTGGTGGAAAGCTTTCGAAACTCGCTGCTTGACCCTCCCACTTGAAATTCCATAGCCAATTTTGCTGGCGTTCGACACTTTCGTAAAATTGCATAAGGCGGGTCGAAAAGAACGGATGAATCGCCGCAGCGGCCCTGCCGAAGCCATCGGTAGAGACCTCACTCAGGCCATGCAAGGGCCTCTTCTGGGAATCCTCAGCAGATTGGAGGCGAGGATAGGGTGGAAGCGAAGCGGCGCCAGTTTCCGTGCATTGGACGGCTTCTTCCTGACTATAGCTGGCACTCAAACGAGCCTTCACTTCGGCAAGGCTGGTAGTATTGGTAAATTGATAGGTATAGATTTCATTGGAATTACGTGGTCCGACATACCTCGCGATGACCATATTGCCTGCCAATGCTTTAGCGAGATCCTGGCTTTCCTTAAACTCTAAGGCGAAGCCGCTTAAGGCATTAAGAGCCTTGGGCCACACAATGATCCGAAAATTCAGGGGTACCCCCACTGTGATGCCTTCGACATTCAGCTTCACCGTCGATGACAGACCATCATTCGGGCAGTTGGCAGTCATGGGTGAGCCAGGGGAGGGTTTGCCGTTGGGATTTTCGGCCCAGTAGTCGACACGGCAGCTGTGTCGACCTTTGAGCTGAAAACTGAGCTCGCCGCTGGTGCCCAGGGGGCTGCGGTTGAAGCGAATCGAGTCCTGTTCGAGGAGGCCATACACCTCTTCGCCCTTCAGATCGCTGCGTATCGAGTGCGGTAGCATCTTGCAGGACACCGAAAGTATGGATAAAAATAGCAATGTGAGGAACGTTCTCAACACAATCACACTCAATGGAAAGCAAAATTTGGAGACGACTCTCCTATTTTAGCAACATCGAAATGACCTTAGTAGCCCCCCGCCCTGAAGCCCAGTATTGTCGCGAAAGGAAAGCACCTTGACCATCATTACCTGCTTAGGTAGCATACACTCCCGTCTGCGAAGCATTTCTGAATCTCAAGGTGTAACAATCCGAAAATACTCCTATTTACGAGAAAAAAGATGAGAAAGCGTCATCGGACGAAGTACATTTTCGTGACAGGAGGGGTGGTTTCCTCCCTTGGTAAAGGTATAGTCGCGGCCAGTATTGGCGCCCTCCTGGAAAGTCGTGGGCTGCGCGTGAGCATGACGAAGGTGGACCCTTACCTCAACGTCGATCCCGGCACCATGAGTCCTTTTCAGCACGGTGAAGTGTTTGTGACAGACGATGGTGCGGAAACCGACCTCGATATCGGGCACTATGAGCGATTCACGAGTGCCAGTCTCAATCGTTTGAATAGTTTTTCTACAGGCCAGGTCTACGACCGTGTTCTTTCCAAAGAACGTCGCGGTGATTACTTGGGTGGAACGGTGCAGGTTATCCCGCACGTGACGGATTTGATCAAAGAAAATATCTATGCGGGATCCGAAGGCGTCGATGTCGGTATCGTCGAGATCGGTGGTACCGTCGGTGATATCGAAAGCCTACCCTTTCTGGAGGCGATTCGCCAGATTCGCTATGACCTCGGCGAAGAAAACGTTCTTTATATCCATCTGACTTTGGTCCCTTACATCAGCGCTGCACACGAATTGAAAACCAAGCCGACCCAGCATTCGGTGAAGGATTTGCGTCAAATCGGTATTCAGCCGCATATTTTGGTTTGCCGCGCCGATCGTCCGGTTCCGCAGGATCTGCGAGAAAAGATCGGACTCTTTTGTAATGTGAAACCAGAGCGTGTGATCGACGCTTGCGATTTGGATAGCATCTATAAAGTACCACTTTATCTTCACAATCAAGGCCTGGATCAAATCATTGTCGATATCCTCAATATTTGGACACGTAATCCTGAGCTGAGCGAATGGCATCGCATTGAGGAAGCTCTGGACGAACCCAAAGCAACTGTGAAAATAGGAATCGTCGGCAAATACGTGGATGTGATCGATTCCTATAAGTCGATCAGCGAATCATTGATTCATGCTGGCATTGCCAATCATTGCAGAGTGGAAGTCACCTACTTTGATGCGGCGACTCTGAATCCGGAAAATGTCAACGAAAAGCTGAAGGGTTTGGATGGTGTTATCATTCCAGGTGGATTCGGCAACCGTGGGATCGAGGGTAAAATCGCTTCGATCTCCTATCTGCGCGAAAATAAAATTCCATTCCTGGGCATCTGCCTCGGTATGCAATTAGCGGCGATTGAATTCGCCCGCAATGTTCTCAAACTAGAACATGCCGACAGCCAGGAGTTCAACCCACAAAGTCCACATCAAGTCATTCACTTGATGGAAGATCAAAAGACGGTCAAGGATCTTGGCGGCACGATGCGTTTAGGCGCCTACCCTTGCCAGCTCAATGCTGGCAGCAAAGCGGCCAAGGCCTATGACACCGATACCATTTCCGAGCGCCATCGACATCGCTATGAATTTAATAATGACTTCCGTGATGCCTTCACCAGAAACGGCATTCGCTTTTCAGGACTTTCGCCAGATGGGCGTTTGGTGGAGGTGATCGAATTGGAAGATCATCCCTGGTATGTGGCTTGCCAATTCCATCCAGAATTGAAATCGAAGCCGATGAATCCGCATCCGCTATTCAAAGACTTCGTTACGGCTTCGCTGAGCAATCGTGAGCAGCGCTTATGATCTTGAAGGATTTGATTCTACGCGGCCAAGAGGCCTTGAGAGATGAAAGCCAGGCTTTGCTTGCTGCTGCAGACAAGTTGGACGAAAGATTTGCGCAGGCTGTGGAAATGATGCGTGCTTCGCAAGGCAAAATCGTTGTCTGTGGCCTTGGAAAATCAGGCCATGTCGGACGAAAAATTGCCGCGACCTTGGCTTCGACCGGGACCGCAGCTTTTTTCTTGCATCCCTCCGAAGCGCTGCATGGTGATCTCGGTATGCTCCAGGTAAGCGATGTGCTGCTGGTTATTGCTTTTGGTGGCGAGACGCGGGAAACCCTTGAAGTTGCCAAAAATGCTCAACGTCGCCGCATTCCCGTCCTAGCCTTGACTGGCAAACTCCAATCTTCGTTGGCCAAGATCGCTGATGTGGTAATCGATGCTTCGGTTTCGCGCGAAGCCTGTCCATTGAATCTGGCGCCGACCAGTTCCACGACTGTGGCCATGGCTTTGGGAGATGCTCTGGCCATTGCTTTGATGCATGCGCGTGGATTTCAAGAACAGGATTTTGCTCGCTTCCATCCCGACGGTAGTTTGGGGCGACAGCTATCGTTGGTCCTGGATCATATGCGAACCGATCTTGCACCTCTTATTCCAGACGATTCTTTTGATCAAGTTATTACAGTCATAACAGCGCAAAATTACGGAATTGCCGGAGTGTTCGATCCCAAGGAGGGATTGATCGGTGCCATTACCGATGGTGATCTAAGGCGCGCCATGCAAAGTGCGCGGGAAAAAGTTTTCCACATGACGGCAAGATCACTTATGACGCAAAAGCCCAAAACGATTGGTCCCGAACGCCTTGCTTTGGATGCGGTGCGTGTCATGGAGGATTTTCGAATCACCTCCTTGTTTGTCATTGACGGGCAAAACAAGGTGCTCGGACTCATTCGCATGCACGATTTGCTGGCTGCAAAAATTGTCTGATCCGACCCTCTTCCACGGCAGATAAGAATAGCATGTCTTTTTTTCATAATTGTCACCGTTTTGGAGCTTTGCTCGCCTTATGATAAACTACCGAGGAAGCCCAGCAGGGCTTTGACGGAGGTTTCATGGCCAAAAACATCATAGTAGCGCTCTTCGTGGCCATAATGGCTGCGGCGTTGTTGGTTTTTATCCGTCGAGATAAACAGGCAAAGCCGGAGCCTATGGTCGGCAAAGATAAGGTGCCACGCATCAGCCTCGAGGATTTTACCGTCTATAAATATGAAAAACATAAGACGGTTTCCACGATCAGTGGACGATTCGCCAACTTCGTCGACCCTGATAGCCTTGAAATGTTTGGCTCGATTCAGGGTTTCAATCATCAGGCGAAAAAGAAGGAATTTTTTGCCTCGGAGTCTGCTACTGTTCATTTCGACGCCAAGGGCGTAGTGGATTTGGTGCGAAATAGTCGCATCATAAAAACGGAAATCGAAAATCAAGTCCGATTTGGCTATGACGATATTATTCTTTATACGGATTACGCGAAATTTCTGCATGATGAGGATCGCCTCATTTCGGATCTGCCAGTGCGAATTCAGGGACCTCAAGTGGAGTTGAAGGGTGACAAAGGTTTCGAGTTCAATAACAAAACGGGTGATCTCAAAGTATACGGACCTTTGGAAGGGACAATGCGTGGTGCTGAGAAGTTACAGTAAAATTCGATGGCAGTGCTTATTGTTAAGTTTTTTTATGATGGCAAAACCGTTCGTCATCCACGCTGACATCATCGACGACATCAATCTGCTGGAACCCAAGAAAGACAAAAATAAGCCGGAAAAGATCCCGGAAAAGAAAGTACCGAAACCTGAAATTGTTCCAGAAATGGAAGAAGTTCCAAAAATGCCTCTGGAACAAAAGGCTATTCCAAAAACCAATTCCAATGAAAAGTCCAAAGAGAAGAAAGCGGTCGACAAGCCACGGCGTGACGCTCCTATTCATCTCCAGAGTGATGGTACGTCCACCTATACTCGCAATGGATCCATCGTCCAGTTACAAAAAAATGTTGTGATCACGCAGGATGATATTCGCCTGGCTTCCGATCAAGCCCGCGTGCTTTTCCAGTCAACAGGCAAAGGGGAAAAGAGTAACACTGTGCAAACCGTTGAGGTGAATGGCAAGGTCAATCTTTCGCGTTTCACCAAAGACCCAAGCGAGCGGATAACGGCAAAGAGCGATAAAGCCGTGTTTGATAACCAGGCCCAGAAGGTAACGATGGATGGCAATGCGCGTCTCTGGAAAGACGGTCATTTGATCAAGGGGGATCGTATTGTATACGAAATCATTACGGGGATGATTAAAGTCGATCGAGCTCAAGGTGTTGTTCAACCCGAGAAGGCTGGCAAATGAGCGAAAAGGAAATCCTCGAAGCACGTGAACTGAGAAAATTCTTTCGTTCCCGTGAAGTGGTTAAAAAGGTCAGTTTTACTATATCGCAGGGCGAAGTCGTCGGCCTCCTAGGACCGAACGGTGCGGGTAAGACGACGAGTTTCTATATGATCGTGGGGTTGCTCTTTCCGGACGAGGGCCAGGTGTTGCTCGGGGGTGAAGATATCACCAACAAGCCCATGCATCTCAGGGCCCGTCAAGGTATCAGCTATCTGCCTCAAAACATGTCGATTTTCAGAAAACTGTCGGTCGAGGAGAATCTTAGAGCTATTATGGAAGTCGTGGGTATTCCTTCTCATGAGCGGAAGGACTCGATCGAGCAATTGCTCATTAAGTTCCAGATCACTCACATCGCCAAGTCCCTCGGGGCGTCACTTTCCGGCGGCGAGAGACGTCGCGTAGAAATAGCCAGAGCATTGATAATAAAGCCAAAATTCCTCCTTTTGGATGAACCCTTTGCAGGTATAGACCCAGTTACAGTTCAAGAAATTCAAAAAATAATCGAAAAGCTAAGGGACGAGGATGGATTAGGTGTTTTGATCACAGACCACAATGTTCGCGAGACGCTGGGTAGTTGTGATCGGGCCTACATTCTCACCAGCGGGCAGATTATTGCCCATGGCAAGCCTCAGGCTATTGCTGCTGACCCCCAGGTCCGTAGTGTATATCTTGGGGAGAACTTCCGAATGTGAGCGGCTTTGCGGCGGTAAAGCCCAGCAATGATCAGGTGATAAGCAATGGCATTCGATCTAAAACAGTCGCTCAGACTTAGTCAGCAATTGCTGATGACGCCCCAGTTGCAGCAGGCTATCAAGCTGCTCCAGCTTTCACGTCTGGAACTGGAAGAATTTGTTACGCAGCAGCTGGCAGAGAATCCTGTTCTTGAAGAGGGCATTACCGAATCGATGGAAGAGAGAATCTCTGTCGAACGGGAACGGGAAAGAACCGAAGATCAGGTTGTTACGGAACGAATGAGTGAAGCAGCCAATATCGTAGAGTCAGTTGGTGATGATAAGGCTGGCGAAATGGATTGGGAAACCTTCGCCCGTTTACAGGATTTCAACAATGCACCTACCAGCTCTTCCAAGCGCGAGGGTGATGATGAATTTCCTAGTCACGAAAACCTTTCCCGTGCTGGAACACTTCAAGACTATCTGCTGGCGCAAATCGGCGAAATGGATCTGAATGATGATGAAAAAACTGCAGCCGGTCTGGTGATTGGTAATATTGATGATCGTGGCTACCTGCAGTCGACGATCGAAGATATGTCGGAGAAAGATGGGATTAACCTCGAACTGTTGGAGGATATGCTGGATGTGGTCCAGCATCTCGATCCCAACGGAGTGGGTGCCCGCGATCTGAAAGAATGTCTGAATCTTCAGCTCCGCGCTGGTCGACTGAAGAATGGTATTGTCGAAAAGATCATCGAAAATCATTTGGTTGAACTTGAAACACGGAACTTCCAAGCGATCGCGAAAGCGATGAAGATCACTTTGGAGCAGGTCATTGAAAACGTCCAGATTATCGCTGATTTGGAACCTATCCCAGGTCGGCAATTCGGCGGCCTGGAAGCCCAATTTGTGGTGCCGGATGTGTACGTTTTCAAAGTAGCTGGTGAATGGATTGTGACTTTGAATGATGAGGGTTTGCCCAATCTCAAAGTCTCCAAGATGTATGAAAAGATGGCAGGTAAGTCGGCTGGAACTAATAAAGATTATCTACAGGACAAATTAAAGTCAGCACATTGGTTGATTAAGTCCATTCAGCAGCGACAGAAGACAATTTTACGAGTTACCGAAAAATTGGTCGAAAGGCAGAAGGACTTTTTTGAGCGTGGCGTAGAATATTTGAAGCCCATGGTTCTGCGGGATATTGCCGATGACATTGGTATGCATGAATCAACGATCAGTCGGGTGACGAGCAACAAGTATGTCCACACCCCTCAGGGAATTTTTGAGCTGAAGTATTTTTTCAATAGTTCCGTATCGATGTCTTCCGGGGATAGTCTGGCCAGTGCTTCCGTTAAAAAGATTATTTCTGATATCATTGGTAAAGAGGATGCTCGTCATCCGCTGGCGGATCAGAGAATTGTGGAGATACTTGAAGAGCGTGGCATTCAACTGGCCCGCCGAACTGTGGCTAAATACCGTGAGCAGCTGGGTATTTTGCCAAGCAGCAAGCGAAAGAAGTACTTTTAGTCGCGTTTTTCGCGATAACGCTCGCTATAGGCTGAGACTATGTCCACAGAGAAAGCAGACATGGAAGACGGGCCCCTGCTGGTAATTGTTACAGGCTTGTCCGGTGCTGGGAAATCGACAGCGATCAAAGCTCTCGAAGATCTGGGCTTTTATTGCATCGATAATCTCCCCTTTGCAATGGTCGATACAGCTGTGGACTACCTGCTGCAGAGCAAGTGGCAGCCGCAGCGCTATGTGCTTGGGATGGATGCCCGCGATACCGACTTTATTGCAGGATTTGCAGATCTACAGCTTCGCCTGCGAAAAAAAATCAACTTTGATGTACTCTTTCTCAGTAGTTCTGCTGATCAACTGGCAGCACGTTTCAGCACGACAAGGCGCAAGCATCCACTGCTCGATACGGGTGGTCAGCTCATTGCGGCGATTCGGCGAGAAATTCATGCGCTCCAACCCATTGAAGCCATGGCCGACGTCGCCTTCGATACCAGCACCTGGAGTGTGCATTTTCTGGCGAGAAAAATTGAAGAGCGATATTCGGGTCGGCTCGTCGGACGACAGCTTCACGTGAATATCACCAGTTTTGGTTTTAAGAATGGCATGCTGAAACCAGCGGACACTATTTTTGATGTCAGGTTTCTCCGCAATCCATACTTTGATCCGCACTTAAAGGATCGCACAGGTCTCGAGCAAGCTGTGGCCAGATATGTTTTTGAAGACCCCAATGCCGAGACTTTCCTCAATAAACTGATCGATCTGCATAGCTTTCTGTTCCCCGAGTACTATAAGGAAGGCAAACACTACTTCCGCCTTGGCATTGGTTGCACCGGTGGCAAACATCGCAGTGTAGCCATCGCCGAGCGACTGGCTATGGCGCTCGCAGAACTCGAACTGCCGCAAATTGCTATTAGCGTCAACCATCGCGATATTGATGTCGGCTTCTAAATTCTCATGCGTTCCCCTGCCCAGCGCTTTGCGCTCCCCCGTCATGCCCAGCGCATTGCGCGTCGGGCATCCGTTGGACCAAGCCCATCACTCCGAGAGGATCCCCGACGCACTTCGTGCTGGGGATGACTGAATTATCGTCATTCCCAGCGAGCCTCGGCGAGCGTCGGGAATCCCTTTGATCCAAGCCCATCACTCCGAGAGGATCCCCGACGCACTTCGTGCTGGGGATGACGAATGTCTCAGCTGTAGCTAGCTACATCCGGACAGGTACACACTAAATTACGATCACCGTAAGCGTTGTCCACTCTGCCAACAAATGGCCAAAACTTATTATCCTTCAGCCATGTTTTCGGGAAAGCCGCCTGCTCGCGGCTGTATGGACGATCCCAACCACCAGAAATAACCGCAGCCGTGTGAGGCGCATGCTTCAGGACGTTGTTATCCTTCGGCACTTTACCCTGCTCTACTTCTTTGATCTCGTTTCGAATACTGATCATGGTTTCACAGACTTTATCCAATTCCGCTTTGCACTCGGATTCGGTCGGCTCGATCATCATCGTATTCGCTACGGGCCATGATACAGTGGGCGCATGGTAGCCATAATCAATCAATCGTTTAGCGATATCATCAACGCTGATATCCGCAGTCTTTTTCACTTCCTTCAGATCGATAATACACTCATGTGCAACCAGACCATTCTTCGCTCGGTAAACGACTGGGAAGGAACTGTCCAATCGCTTGGCCATATAGTTGGCATTGAGAATGGCTACTTGAGTCGCCTTCTTCAATCCATCCGGACCCATCATGCGGATATACATCCAGGAGATTGGCAAAATACTAGCACTTCCCCAAGGGGCTGCTGCAATCGGTCCTACTCCCTTGTCCCCACCCATTTTCACCAGAGGATGATTGGGCAGGAACGGTGACAAATGTTTTTTCACGCCGATCGGACCCACACCAGGGCCGCCGCCGCCGTGCGGAATACAGAAGGTTTTATGCAAGTTCAAGTGACAGACATCCGGACCGTATTTTCCAGGACGGCAAAGGCCGATCTGGGCATTGAGGTTGGCACCGTCCATATAAACCTGTCCACCATTCTCGTGAATAATGTCACAGATCTGTACGATCTCCTCTTCGAAGACACCGTGGGTCGATGGATAGGTGATCATCAGAGCTGCCAGATCGTTTTTATGAGCTATCGCTTTTTCTTTGAGATCAGCAAGATCAATATTGCCATCCATATCACACTTGGTGACAACCACTTTCATTCCAGCCATGACAGCAGAAGCAGGGTTAGTACCGTGGGCAGAGCTTGGAATCAAACAGACTTTGCGATGCCCCTGACCCTGGGAAACATGGTAGGCGTTGATGACTAAGAGACCAGCATACTCGCCTTGCGCGCCTGAGTTGGGCTGCAGAGAAATCGCATCGAATCCAGTACACACAGCCAAATAGTTTTCAAGTTGTTCAAAGAGCTGCTTATAACCCTTGGCCAGATCCACCGGCACAAAAGGATGCAAACTGTTCACTTCGGGCCATGTGATGGGCAGAAGTTCGGAAGCAGCATTGAGTTTCATCGTGCAGGAACCCAGCGGAATCATCGACCGAGTCAGCGATAAATCGCGCGCTTCCAGTTTACGGATATAGCGCATCATTTCCGATTCCGAATGGTAACTATTGAACACAGGATGCTGCAGATAAGTGGAACTTCTTTGCAAATGAACCGGAATAGCATTGGCGGCCGAATTAGCCAGTTCCTGCAAAGTGGGAACGGCTTTTCCTTCTGCAAAAATGCTGAGCAAGCAAGTGATCTGCGCGGCATCGGCTTTTTCATCGAGAGCGATCAGAAGCAGATTGTCCTGCAAACGACCAAGGTTGATGTTTTGGGCCAACGAAGCCTGAACCAATTTATCTGCTTGAGCCTTATCCAGTTTTATGGCCAGCGTATCGAAAAAGTTCTGGGATTGAAGTTGATAGCCTAGCTTCTTCAGACCAGTTGCCAGCAATTGCGTCAGGGCATGGGTTCTTTCCGCAATGCGCTTCAGACCTTTCGGGCCGTGATAGACGGCATACATGGAAGCCATGATGGCGAGTAAAACCTGGGCCGTACAGATATTGCTCGTCGCCTTGTCGCGACGGATATGCTGCTCTCGCGTTTGCAGTGAAAGACGATAGCCGTTCAGACCGTTGGCGTCCTTCGAGACACCTACAATGCGGCCTGGCATGCGGCGCTTGTATTCGTCTTTAGTGGCAAAAAATCCAGCATGAGGACCACCGTATCCCAGCGGCACACCAAAACGCTGGGAATTACCAACCGCGATATCGGCACCAAGTTCTCCTGGGGAAGTCAAAACACAGAGTCCCAGAAGATCAGTCGCCAGCGTGACGATCAAGCCTTTTTCTTTGGCCTGAGCGATCACCTTGCGATAGTCCTCCACGGTTCCATCCGCAGAAGGATACTGCAGCAACAGGCCAAAGCCTTCAGAGCCAAAGCTCAGCTTGTGGGGATCGACGACAGCCACTTTTAAGCCCAGAGCAATGGCGCGGGTACGAACGACTTCAATCGTTTGAGGCAAACAGCTGGAGGCGACGTAATAGGTGGTTCCGAGGCTTTCCTGAGCCAGATCAAGACTCATCGCCATAGCTTCTGCAGCGGCGGTACCTTCATCGAGGAGCGAGGCATTGGCCACCTGCAGACCGGTTAAATCGGTCACCATGGTCTGGAAGTTGATCAGAGCTTCCATGCGACCCTGGGCGATTTCAGCCTGATAGGGCGTGTATTGCGTATACCAGGCCGGGTTTTCAATCACGTTGCGGAGCACTACGGAAGGTGTGACCGTATCGTAGTATCCAAGGCCTA
>JBGSRE010001036.1:0-14086 GCA_041737755.1 Oligoflexus sp. | reverse complement strand
GTCAGTTGGAAGCGCAGCTCAGCAACCTCGGTATTCAGGACCGAAATGCTTCTGAAGGTTTGGCTCTGACTCGTTTTGTTCTAGCCGATAAAGAATCGGAAGAGACCAAACAGGAGATTTTCAACCTCGAGCAGACCGATCCCTATAAGACTCTGCAAACGCAGTACGCCTTGTTTCTAAAGTCTAAGGCAGGTTTTGAGAAGGTTTGTGCTGCCGGTACTTCTAGTTACTGCGGTCTGGCGATGCTGCGGCTATCTGAGACGACACGCAATAGCCTGAGCGCAATTGAAAACCTGAGTATTGCTCAGACTTTAGATGAATCTCTCGTCGCTAAGTTCGAAAACCAAAAATTGGCCGTGATCAATGTCATCAGTCAGACCAGCTCTCAGGCCGACAGCATTGCTCTCGGAATTTCGGAAAAAGGTGAAACCCTTCCCGACTGGTCACAGGAAATCGTCGTGAATAGCTCGGAAGGCAACCTGGATCGTAGTCATGGCGCCATAGGCAACGGCTACGTGCAGTGGATGCCGGTAAAAACAGATCGTGACTAAGATGACAATCGTAAGGAAGGAGCGGAATATGTTGAAGCAAGTTGTGTTGGGGTTGTGTCTTATCAGTCTGAATGCCTGTACTACTTTACGTGGCACAGACAGTCCGAAGAGCGAAAGCCGAAAAGGCGCTTCGAAACTGTCCTATAACAAAACACCGATCGTGCAGCAGACCAATGGCCGCAATATCATGCGCAAGCTGGATCGCGATGTTTGGGTAGAGATTCGCAATAGCACTAAAAATGAGCACATTAAACTCTACGGCGCAATGGGCGCAGGTGAGTGGGATGTGGCGATTGCCGATGCTCATGCTTACCTGCAAAATCGTCCCCAGGATGAAGTGGCCATGACCGTTCTAGCGATCAGTCTGGCGATGAAGAAAAATTTCAGTCTGTCGTCTTACTATGCAAACCTTTTGAATCAGTATCACCCAGGCAATCCTGAAGTGAATAATATTTTGGGTCTGGCCTTGATGAACAAACCTGGCGCAAACTTCGCTGATTTCCAAGCGGCCAAGCAAGCTTTCGAGTTGGCCTTTGATGGCTCGGGTCAGCAGATTGCTAGTGGTTTGAATCTCGCTCACTTGAACTTGGAAATGGGCAATGCAGAGGCGGCTCGAGATATTTATCAGGCCGTGCGAACCCGCTGTGACGATTGCTCCGAAGCCACCTTGGGTTTCGGTATTGCCTTGAGTCGCTTGCGCGAATTCAATAAGGCTGAAGTCGTGTTCACCGATATTCTGAAGAAGGATCCTCATAGTCCCTACGCACGGTTCTATTTGGCTCTTGTCGCCAAATACGGCCGTAATGACAACAAAGCCGCCATGACCCAATTGACTGCTTTATTGGAAGATACTGAAGTGAAAAATGTCGAAATGCAGCGCAAATCTAACTTCCTTTTGCGCCGCATTCAGGCCGAAGTCTATGGTCAGCCGAAAGACACAGCTATTGCCAAAGAAAAGCCTGTTAAAGCAACGAAGAAAGCTGTTTCTGAGCCGGTAGTTGAAGAGGGTGACCTGGAACAAGCGATCAACGCTGAATAAGCGTCTGCTCATACTCCTTCCCTTCCGGGGTCTCGTAATAACGAGGCCCTTTTTCATTTTTTCGCCCCCTTATCTTCCCTTTCCAACGCTTCAAAAGTGAATTACGATAGCAAAATCGTGTGCAATTCATGTCACCTTGGCTCAAAGACCCCCACGGGTTGGGAGCCGCACGCTACCAGGAATAGAACGATGGAACTGCCCAAAACTTTTCGAGAAGTGATCCAACAGAAAATTCCGCTGCTTTTCGACGGAGCAACGGGTACAGAGCTCTATAATCGCGGTATTTTCATCAATCGTTGCTTCGAAGATGCCAATCTTTCAAGTCCTTCCATTATCACTGAATTGCATCGGGATTACCTGAAAGCCGGGGCAGAGGTTCTTACCACGAATAGCTGGGGAGCCAATCGTTTCAAATTGGCTAAACATAATCTTCAGGACCAAACCCCCCTGATCAATCGAACAGCCGCGAAACTCGCTCGAGATGTCGCTGGAAAAGATGCTTTTGTTGCCGGCGCAGTCGGGCCATTGGGAGTTCGCATTGAACCTTGGGGTCCAACCAGTTTTGAAGAGGCTCGTAACGCCTTTAGCGAGCAGATCCAGGGTTTGAAAGATGGCGGCGTAGACCTGATTCTTTTAGAAACCTTCGGTGATATTAGCGAAGTTCACCAGGCCATCCTAGCAGCGCATAGCGTTGCTCCTGAACTGCCCCTTATCGCCCAAATCACGATTACTACCGAAGGCCAGTTGCCGGTCGGCACACCTGCCGAATGGGCGATAAAGAAAGTTTTGGAATGGGGAGTGGATGCCGTCGGATTCAATTGCTCGGTCGGACCTCAGCCTTTAATGACTCAGATTCAAAAGATCTTTCCCGACCTCAATGTCCCTTTCATCGTGCAGCCTAACGCCGGTTTGCCCAAAGAAATCGATGGCCGCTCGATATATATGTGTACTCCTGAATATATGGCTGAGTTTACCAAGCACTTCCTGCAAGTCGGGGTCCAGTTCGTCGGGGGTTGCTGTGGAACGTCGCCCGAGCATATCAAGGCGATGTCGCAGACTTTCCGTCATCAAAGAGCTATGCGCTCGGCAGAAGATGTGGTGCATCGGCCTCGGATTTCGATGGAATTTCAAACCGCCGAAGACACTAAGACGCAGAATAATCCTATCTGCGTTCCGGTCCTTTTTGAGCAAAAATCTCGGTGGTCTTGGAAACTGGCTCATGGTCAGCAAGTCACCAGCGTTGAGCTCTTGCCTCCAGCCAGCGTGGTTCCTACCAAAATTTTGGAAAGTTCCACACGGCTGAAAAATGCTGGCATCGATGCCATCAATATTCCTGATGGTCCGCGGGCTAGCGCCCGTATGAGTGCGATTTTAACGGCGGTAATGATCGAGCAAAAGGTCGGGATCGAGACGGTCCTTCACTATACTTGCCGCGATCGAAATCTGCTGGGAATGCAATCCGATATGCTGGGAGCGCATGCGATTGGTTTGCGCAATATGCTACTCGTCACAGGCGATCCGCCAAAGATGGGGAGTTATCCCAACGCCACCGGCGTCTTTGATATCGATGCCATTGGTTTAACCAATATGGTGTCGCGCTTGAATGGTGGTATTGATTTGGGCTCGCGTCCCATAGGTGAGCCCACTGCACTTTCGATCGGTGTCGGAGTCAACCCCGTGCATCGCGATTTCGATTATGAAATGAAGCGCTTCAAATACAAGGTGGAAGCCGGAGCAGAATGGGCTATTACCCAACCCGTCTTTGATCTGCGAGCTCTTTATCGATTGCTGGAATACATCGAGCAGCACAACCTGAAGGTTCCCATCATCGCAGGAATCTGGCCTCTGATGAGCTTCCGCAATGCACAATTCATGAATAACGAAGTCCCCGGCGTATTTATTCCCGACGAGATTATGAAGCGCATGGCTGAACCGAAAAACCCCGAAGATGCGCGCAAGGTTGGTATTGAAATCGCCCGTGGCATGGTCGAGGAATTGGGTTCTTCTGTGCAAGGTTTCCAGGTTTCTGCGCCGTTTGGCAAGGTGGAACTGGCGTTGGAGGTTCTGGGACGAAAAGGATAGGTCCGTCATGCCCAGCGAACGAAGTTCGCGTCGGGCATCCGTTGTTTCAAGATGAAAGATCCCCGACGCGCTGCGCGCTGGGGATGACGGACCATGAATACATCCGTCATGCCCAGCGAACGAAGTTCGCGTCGGGCATCCGTTGTTTCAAGATAAAGGATCCCCGACGCGCTGCGCGCTGGGGATGACAGGCCGGGCATCTGTTGTTTCAAGATAAAGGATCCCCGACGCGCTACGCGCTGGGGATGACAGGCCGGGCATCTGTTGTTTCAAGATAAAGGATCCCCGACGCGCTGCGCGCTGGGGATGACTGGATTTCACGTATAGAACAGCATAATCCCACCAAGAGTCATCAAGCCGATGCCAAATACTTTACCGACGTTCATACTTTCTCGCAGCACGGCGAAACCATAGAAACAGACAAAAATCACACTCAATCGCTTAATACTAAGTACCGTCGCAATTTCCCCACCTTCATTATAAGCAGCCAGTTGGGACCATCCAGAAATCGCCGAAACCAATCCAAGAATGAGCAGCCATTTCCAAGTCTGACTTGCTTCTCGAGATAAATTACGCAACCCTCCAGCATGCCGGTAGGAAAGTGGTGCAAGGCAGAGCAAAACACCTAAAGTGGAGAAAAATAGCACCGTACCCGTATCATAAGCCTGGACCATCCACTTTTGAATCTGGGTACTCCACACACCCAAGACCACAGAAATCCACAGATAGCGAGCCGCTCGATCTGTAAAAAATCTCAGAAAAGGTTCCCAAGGGCGCTTAAAAGATTCGAGTTTCAAACAGTATCCACCGAATCCCACGGTCCAAATGCCAACCCAGGCTGCTGAACTCAGCTTCTCCTCTTGCCAGAATGGTCCCGACAAAGCGATAAAAACGGGCAGAAAAATCAGCAGCGGCGACACATCCGAAATCTGACCATGCTTGGTAGCTTTGCTGAGATACACCAAACCCAAAACGGAAGGGAAGACAATGCAGCCGAGCATCAGCCAGAAGTCGGCATCCAAGGCAGCTAGGTTACGGACATGAAGAAAGGGAAGGACAAAGAGCATCGTCGACAATTGGTCGAAAAGCGAAAACGTCGAGGGTTCATAGATGTGCAGCAGGCGTTTGGCCAACACCGATTTAAAGCTACAAAAAATCATGCAGCAAATTGCCAGCGCCACCCATCCCAAGCCTCACCCCTCCTTGAACCATTTCCTGAATTTACGGCTATTTACGGAAATACTTAAGAATTTCTCGAAGTTTAAGAGTTTTTCCTCCGCTTTACAGTAACTTACAAGATCCATCAAAACATTAAAACCAAAGCCCCTACCTAAGTTTAGGAATACTTTGACTAGGTTTTTTACAGGATCGCTTCAGTCCCCTTCGCGTATGCCGATAGGAATTTAGAAGATGAGGAACTTTTTCCAACAGGTTAGGGAATGGAGACCTTTAAAAAAGCTCTCAAACAAGCCATCCTTGATAAGTCTGAAGCCGTGCGCTTTGAAGAATCGCATAAGCCTCAGCTGATGCTCTATTCCGCAGAAAGGCCGCTGGAACATCTGCCAGAGCAGCCTCGAAGCGAAGTATTGCAACTCATCGATTCGCTCTTACCAATAAGTCAGTCACCCACCGGACAAGTCCGAGAGGGTGTACTTTCCATCGTTAATTTCGGTGAACTCAAACTCCTGGCATCGACCGGAGAAACCGCCCGACTTTTTGCCTTTATTCCACCGCAGGGCAATCAAATCTATCAGCAGATCAAAAATATACTCGTTGCCAACGGAATGAAACCGTTACCCAAACCTATTCAAATCGCTGCTAGCGAAGAGCTTCCGCCCTTCGCCCGAAGTGAGCAAGCTGGTCACTTCGCAATGGGCAGCGTAACCGGGCAGGGCACTCTGGATGGTTTGACCAATCCAGCCAAGACTCCTAGTACAACGGATGATTCCACAGGAACAGTTGTCTTAACTCCGCAAACCTTTGGGCTTTCCGCCCCCCCACTGCCAAAAGCTAACTTGGGGATTGAAAACATTGCAAACACACAGCTACGACCACGATTTGAAAAGCCCATTCCGGTTGATTTCGGGAGCGACACTTCATCAGGGACCCTGATTGATCACGCCAAAGCAGAGCAACTCGACCAGTCGACCGTGGTCAGCAAAAAAACCCCAAGTCCACTCTTTCCAAAGGAAGAGAATACTGACGCTGAAGATTATCATTTCAATCAGTCGATCCATTCCATGTCTCGTGGACCGAATGACTTTACCAATACTTTCGCGGCGATTCATGCCCCAGTTCCGGATCCGCAACCATTACCCTTGCCCCCACCGGAGCAGGCGAAACCAGAAGTCGTCGAGACCACAAAACCCGTCGCTGCAGAAGCCGAAAAAATCTATTTCGGGTCAACAATCCCAGGAGATTCCATAGAACGGAACGGGCCCTTGCCGATCGACAGCATGCTTGAAGATATGGTGCATCGCCGCGCTTCCGACCTCCACCTAACGCTCAGCGAGCAAGCCTGCATGCGCATTGATGGAGAAATAGTTCGTGTTGGTCAATTCATGCTGACCGAAGAGCAAATGAAATCCTTCATCCTACCTATTATGCCGCCCAAGAATCGGCAAGAATTTGCTCGTCATCATGATACTGATTTTGCCTATGAAATCCCAGGAATTGGGCGCTTCCGAGTGAATGTTTTTCGGGATCGTATGGGGGTCGGCGCTGTTCTGCGGCAGATTCCAGAAAAAGTTTTGACTGCGGATGACTTGAGTCTTCCTCCTGCTGTGCGAAAACTCTGTGAACTGCACAAAGGCCTCGTGGTGGTCACAGGTCCAACTGGAAGCGGCAAATCCACAACTCTTGCTGCCATGATCGATTTGATCAACGAAACTCGCAACGATCATATCCTGACGATTGAAGATCCCATTGAATTCGTTCATAAGCAAAAACGCTGCCTCGTCAATCAACGGGAAGTCTTCAAGCATACGCAATCCTTCTCTAGAGCCTTAAGGGCTGCACTCCGTGAAGATCCTGATATCATAATGATCGGCGAAATGCGTGACTTGGAAACTGTTGAAATAGCCATTGAAACTGCGGAAACGGGGCACCTTGTCTTCGGCACCCTGCACACCAATACGGCTATTTCCACGGTAGATCGTTTGATTGACCAATTTCCTCACGAGCAGCAGGAGCAGGTCCGAGTCATGCTTGCCGAATCACTCCGCGGGGTGGTTGCGCAGACTCTGGTCAAGAAGAAAGGTGGCGGACGCATCGCTGCGCATGAAATTCTAATCGTCGATAAAGCGGTGGCTAGTCTGATTCGAGAGGGTAACACACACATGGTGCAAAACCACATGCAGACTCAAAAGGCCAAAGGCAACTGCACCCTTAATGATGCCCTGCTGAGTCTCGTCACGCGAGGATTGGTTGAAGCGAGAGACGCCTACGCCAAATCGATAGAAAAAGAAGCCTTCGCTAATATGCTCCAGCAGAAGGGCATCACCCTCGATCCGACTGCAAAAACCGCTTAAATCATTCTTTCAAGACGGCTTGCTTGAGTTCGGGAAAAACCTTCCCGACTTTGCTCAGGATGTAGTCGCCATAGCTGCCTTGAAAATCATGCACACTGGCTTTATCCCAGCGTTCATCCTGGTCATCAGCTAAAGCCGTTCGTACGGGTTTGACTGCCGCATCAAATCCCGGATCGAAAAACAAAGGATAGGAGTATCGATCGCGTCCGGAAACATTCCGAACCCGATGCGGAGTGGAGCGATAGAGTCCACCTGTCATCCGATCCAGCATATCGCCAATATTACAAACAAACGCATCTGCTAGGGGTGGAGCGTCCACCCAAGCGGATTTCGACTTCACCTGCAATCCTCCACAATCATCCTGTTTGAGAATAGTGAGGAGACCGTAATCGGTATGCTCACCAACTCCCCAGCTCTCGCTCTTGGCTGGTGACGGATCCGGAGGGTAATGGAAAATGCGAAAAAGAATCAACGGATCCTTGGTATAATGCTTATCAAAATAGTCTTCTTCCAAACCGAGACTGACACTGATAACTCGCATCAGTGTGTGGCCCAATTGAGTCACATCCTGCATATATTGCAAAACTGTTTCACGAAAACCTGGGATATCGGGAAAAAGATTAGGCCCATGCAAGGGGACTCCTGCCCGAACTTTAGGATGCGAGGCGGGCAATTCGAGGCCAAGGTAAAGGCCTTCCTTCAGGTCTGGCTTACCCGATGTCAATTCAGAGCCAACCGGAAAAAAGCCTCGCCAAGCCTTACCACCAAATGCCATCTGGATCTTCATTTTGCTCGCATAATCCAGCTGAAAAAAAGTCTGGCTGAATCGCTCAAGGCGGGACTGCAGGGTAGGATCGATACCATGACCTGTGACATAGAAAAAGCCACTTTCGCAGCAGGCCTGATGCACAGCTTGGCAGAGATCGGCTTTAGCCTGTGCTGAGGCGAAGAATTTACTGAGATCCAGCACAGGAATACTTTTGAAATCCTGGGCTTGCTTCTTCGTCACAGCCACCTCTCCACTAAGTAAAGACCTTTGGATTGCATTTCTCGCGAACGATTTCCGGCACAGGATCACCGTTGATGATCGATGCCAGTATTTTAGCACTGCCATGGGCCCAGGAAAATCCGTGACCGGTATAACCCGCGCAGGTAAAAATTCGTTGGCTATCGGTCGGACCTATAAAGGGAAAGCCCGTTTTGGAAGCCGCCATGATTCCAGACCAAGAAAACTCCCATTCGATCGGCTCGGCGATCGCATAGTGTTCCTGCACAAAATCACGAAGTCCCTGGTCAACCAATGGATTGACTCCAATATCATGGGTCCCCACCTCACCCCCATCGGTATGGTTGCGCCAACCACCGATCATCAAGCGATTGTCGGCAGTGACTATCGCATATTCATAGCCATGATCGAAGCTATGGGGATAGCGAACTGGCAATTGGTGCTGCAGAGCTTTGCTCGTAATGATCTGCCCCCGATAGGGCTCCACCAGCCGATGCTTTTGAAAAAAAGAGGACAAGAGCGGGGAATAGGCATTGGCCGCAATCACTGCTGCTTCTGCATGAATGTCTCCCCAGGGAGATGTCTTGGCCCGCACGCGGCCATTAAGCTCTTCCAATTCTAGGACCTTAACTCCGGAATGATAGCGTAGCCCCCTTTGCAAGCAAACCTGCAGGAGTCCATTGCGAAACTTGGTCGGATGCGCCTGGGCCGAACCCGGTTCGAATCGCCCGCCAAAAACCTTGCGAAAGCCCTTTTTTTCCAGATCCTTCTGTTCCACATACTCACTGGCAAATCCATGCCCTTGCAGCAGCGCAATCGATTCCCGAATTTCGCGGTCTTCGCTTTCTTCAATGGCGATGACGAGATACCCATTTTGCTTATATTCAGCATCCAACTGATGGCGGGAAACGGTATCTCGAACTTCATGACAGATATCAATCGATAGCGACCAAAGCCTTTTAGCCACATCCTCACCATGCAGTGCAGTCAAAGCCTGCATCGATTCTACCGTTCCATAAAGAATATGACCGCAATTGCGAAAGCTAGCGGCAGACTCCGCTTCGAAATCAACGAGGAGCAGATTGCTATAGCCTTTTTCTTGCAGCCAATAGGCTGTGCTCACGCCGGACAATCCCGAACCCACGATCAGAATCTCAGCGTCTTTGGGCTTTTCAAGAGTCCCTGTCAGATGAGGGACCTCAAGCCAATAGGGATGGGAATAGTTTTCCATGAAGTTTTACTCCAGAATAATTGATTCGTCGTTCTCATCAGCCTTCACTTCCGGAGTTTCTTTGACGGCTGGAGACGAATCGTCCTCAACAGGAGGAGGAACCTCCAATTGTGGGCTGCCGGCTGTTGTTTCCAAAGGTGCAGGAGCAGAAAGTTCCGATGTTTCAGCCAGCGGTGGAGTCACCGGAGAATCCGTTACGGCCTCGCCTTCTTCACTGTTCAAATCTCGCAATTCCTGTAACTTTTTCGCTAATTCGGCTGAAACCAAAGCGCTTTCAGAAGTACCGGCCTTGCTCTGCTGCGCAGCATATTGATCTGCAATCTGCATCGTTTTAGACAAGCGAGCGACATGCTTTGTGAAAAATCGAGTTCGAGTCCGAGGATTGTGTTTCTTGGGACTGGGCAAACTGGCGGCTAATTCTGCGGCTTGCGATAGGCTCAAATTGTAAGCGCTGGTGCTATAATAATGTCGAGCCGCTGCTTCAATGCCATAGATGCCAATACCGAATTCTGCAACATTCAGGTAGACATGCAGGATTTCCGCTTTGCTTAACTTATATTCCAAGAGCCACGTTAAAAACAATTCGTGGAATTTTCGCAGCGGATTTCTCGACAGACTCAGAAACATATTCTTCGCTGTTTGCTGCGAAATTGTACTGGCACCCAACAGAATCTTTTTATGCTTCCAGTTGTAATCTATGGCATCCTGAATCGCTTGAAAATCCACTCCACCGTGCTCATAGAAACGGCTGTCCTCGGACAGGATAAAGGCTTTCTTGATTTTGCTCGGCAGGGTCTTTTGCAAAGGTTTCCATTGCAAGCGAGGCAGTTTCGGATTCTCGGCTTTTTGCTCTTGATAGTTGGCTATGAGAGCAGATGCAGGAACTTGACCTCGTTTGATAGCATCCCAGTCCGGCCAGATACTGATTAAAAAAATCAGTTCTCCCAAAAAAAGCAAGGCGCACAAAGCCAGCAGGAGGCGACGCCAGCCCCACCGCTTGACTCGAGGTTTTTTCAGGGCCTGAACATCGGTTTCAGCCTTGGGGGAGGACAAGGTCGACTCGGATGTTACTGGCTTGCTTTCGCCTGCAGAAGGGATCTGCTCCATCAGCTTTCCGCCAACTCACGGCCGTGATGCCTGAGTATATCAAAAAGAGTATTGAATGGTGCTCCAGTCGCCCCAAAAGCAACGCCCGGGTAGTCTCCACTCCAATTCCAACAACTCGAAAAGATATCAAAGTGCACCAAAGGATGGCTGGCAAATTCTTTCAAAAAGTGAGCCGCGACACTCGAACCGCCACCGATATTCGCATGAGAAGGCAGCCGGCCCATATTGGTTAAATCGGCTGCTTTGGTGCTATTGGCCGCTTTGAAAGGCAGGAATTCCTCCCAACAGCTGAAACGTTCGCCCCATTTGAGACCCTTGCTATGCAAAAGACTCTGCAGCTTTTCGGGAGCAAAATGCACCCCTGTAAAATAATTCGAATACTGACGCAAAGAAGCGGTGGTTAAAGTCGCAGCCATCAGCGTCAGTCCCGGTTTATAGAGGCCTTGCGCATAGCTCATCGCATCGGCCAGAATCAAACGACCTTCAGCGTCCGTATGTTCAATAAAAACATCCAAACCCTTATGGCTTTTCACAACCACGCCTGGCTTCATAGCGTTGGCATCAATCGAATTCTCGCAGGACGGAATGACCAGGACTAAAGGTCCTTCATAGCCACTCTTGACCAAAGCCTGGAAAAGATAAACGCATAGGGCTGCACCACCCATATCATTTTTCATGGCATTGACATGACTCTCAAAAGGTTTGAGATTGATTCCACCCGTATCGAAGGTAATCCCTTTGCCGATCAGCATCAAAGGCTTGCCGGGTTTATTGCCATTATGCGAAATCATATAGAGTCGGGACGGCGATCTTTGCGCGCCCTGGCCAACTGCCAGCAGCAGGTTGAGCCCCTCTCGACGCAATTCTTCGAGTCCCAGTTCACGGAATTCACAGCCATGATCCGCAGAAAATTTCTTCAGCCTATTGCCGATTTCAATCGATGTCAGCTCGTCAGGATTTTCATTGATCCAACGGCGATAGCCTTGCATGGCTTCCCAGCGAATTGTGCTGTAGGGATCGCTGCTTTTTTGCTGCGCCGCATCCGTAGTGAGGATATCGCAACGAGCCCAATCATTGCCCTGGTCATTGGAATGCATTGAGGCAAGAAAGGCATCTTCCGCTAAAACCATTTCCTGCGCAGGCTCAACGGCAGCTGCTACAAAGATGCACAAATTTTTGACTCGCCACTGCTGGCGGAGGCTGCGATAGAACTGCGAAAGAATCCATCGTCGCTCCAAACTATGCTTTTTACTGTCGAGCCATTCCACAACCGCATAGGGGCGCTTGGGATCTTTGAAGCCAATATGCAAGCGGCCATAGTGAATGTCGCGCTGCAGAGTGGGAATGGCCTGTTTTTTAAGCTCCTCAACCCAGGGGCTAACTGCGCTAGCTGGACTGCTGAGAACAAGAAGCAATCCATCTTCCACATGATCCAGCTCGGGATAACAATCGGCAACAGTTTTTCGATTCAACACCTTGTTCCTACTCCCTGTCCAAAGGCTTAATCCTTCAGTTTGCCGGGATACCCCAGCTTCGATCAATGAGAATTTATATCGGTTCGGACGGAGCCTCAACTGGGTTGGCCAAAGCCCCCATCCCTTCACAGGCCCGAATCGCTTCTGCTCCTACGGCGACAACCCCCAAAACATACTGGCTTTGATAAGGGTCATTGGTGAAGAAAATGCCTTTCTCCACCGCCCCCTGTTTGGACTGTATCGGATGCTGCTGCTGCAATGTTTGGGCTAAATCGGTGAGCTTCGACCAGCCTTTGCCCTGGGCTTCCAGCGCTGTAATAGTTTGCCAAAGACTCGACTGATGGGGATTGACCCGCTTCCGTAGCCCTCGTGCAATATGGCCCATCGTCATCCGACAATTGACTTCACCTAAAACCCGCAGATACACGCGATCCCGCCAGCGATAGAGCATGGTATCGATGCCCGCAGCATAGCGGTAGCCGCGTTACTGCAGACGTCCTTTGATCAAAGCGGCCACTTCCAAAAGGCGTTCATAGGCCGCTTCTTGACCCGGCTGGGTTGTGAACATCATTTTACGCAGTTCTGGATCCAAAGCATGAGACACGGGTTGCAGGGAATGGCCTTTATACTGGCCTTTGGCATTGGTATGAAAAACAAAGCTGGTCAAGGTTTCCTGATCCTCGCTCCAGACCACAGAAATATCCGCAATCCTTTGCAACCAGGGCTCGATCAAAACCGCACCATAGAGCTGCAACTGACGCTCAATCCATCCCAACTGCGATTCACTCATAGCCTGACCAGGATAGGCCCGAAGCATACCCGAACCAGCGAAGCCATAGGGGCTTTTGATGACCGCAGGCGTTCCAAACTGCTCATGCAATCGACTGATAGCCATCAGCACATCGGTCATATCATAAAGAAGCGCGCCGTCAGCATCCTGAGGTCCCCACAGAGAATGGTCATCCCCCGTCAGCTGCTTACGCAATTGCTTGCGCAAGGCTGGCAAAGCGGATTTACGAAAGAGTTCCATCCAAGGATTCTGCCAAAAACCTTCGGCTGCGAGGTCGATCGGCAGAATCTTTTGACCACTCGGATCGACCATACGAGCCATTTCCAGACTGCGAGGAGTCCAGCCCCAGGGGCTGAGTTTTTCCCAACGTCGGGCTTCAATTTGCTTGCGTAGCTCGCGCGCGCTTTCGGGCTGATGCCAGAATTCCGGCAAATCAAAGCCCAATTCCCTCATCCGACTCAGCCATGGAGCTGAAGGTGGTTTATGAGCGAGGACGACATCCCCAGGCTTGGCAATGAACATCATGCAGGACATGAGTTCGCCCATGACCTTGCGCGTTCCATGATTCGGACTGTAGCCTGGACTTTCCCGAGCCAGTTCCAGTTCACAGTCGGCATTGTACCAATAAAGTGCCGGCAGTTTGCCGCCTTTGCTGCCAGCAAAGACATCCAACTGTTCACAAAAATCTTCGCTCAAATTCGCCCTCCGACGTGCATCGAGATCAAAAATAGGACCTTTGGCACGAGCTGGACTCAAAGGTAACTTGAGGCGTTTTTGATAAGCCTCCCACTGGGAATGCTGGGGATCCTTCCAACGATTGAGCCAGCTCACCCCATGCTTGACGTGACCGATCTCATCCTCATAGACTTTCTGCAGAATCGCCCCTGTCGCTTCATCGCCCAATTGAGTAAAAGCCTTTTGATAGTAGCGCGCAAAATCTAGATTGGCCTGTTCAAAGGTTAGGCTCATTCCAACCACAAAATCCAGCGGATTTTCCATGGTCTTCAGGCAATCCCAAAAGAATTGATTCACCGGAGCAGCGCCCAATTCCACCCCCAGTTCCTGCATCCGCTGCTGGTAAAGCCCGAGATGTCCCTGCTCTTCGCCGATAGTCTGCATCAAGCCTTCGCGAAAGGCCGCTGGCGCGTCAGGAAATCTTAAGAGGGCCAACGCCATAATCTCAATTGCCAGTAGCTCGTGATTGGCAAAAAAATGCAGAACCAGCCCTCGTGTATGATCGTCAACCAAGTCTTTAGTTTGTGGAAAGGGCACGCG
>JBGSRE010001027.1:0-3375 GCA_041737755.1 Oligoflexus sp. | reverse complement strand
AGACTTAGGCCAGGGTACCGGCATAAAGCCAATGACCGAAGCTTCGTCTGCCGCGAAAGCTGCGCCGCTGCCGCTTATGGCTAATCCTGAGCCGCGTATCAAATCCTCCTTGATTAGAGCACTCAATCTTCTCAGTAGTTTTATTCTGGGATGTCTCGGGACGATGTTCCTTGTGCAGGGCTTGCAAAGCATGAGGCGAAAATCGCGCAATAAATTGTCGAATCAAACCAAAGCCCCGGTTAGCAATACAGCCGATCTTTCGGTCCTATTTGCTCCACGCGTTGGTCGAGATCTGGGTGAGCGAGGTCGCGAACTCTGGCGACTGCTCTTGCAATTGGATCGGGACCGCGCCCAAAAATGGGTAAAGAATTTTTGGGAAAAAGACCGAGAGGCTCTGCTGCACTTTCTCACCAAACTCGAGGCGGGAACTCAGGAATCAATTCTCTCCGCATTGCCACTGGACCAGGTTTTAAAAATGGGCGATCTCTTTCAGCAGAATTCAGTATCGCATCGGGACGTTCAAAGAGCAGCCTTTCGTGTTCTGCTGGATTTAGCTCGTGTGATAGGATCCTTGAGTCGTATGGCCGACGCCCCTCTTTTTATTCATTTGATGACGCGACGCGAATGGCAAAAAGTATCGCAGCATATGACCCGTCCGCGGCGAAGGGTTTTGGCAGAACTCCTCGACTCAGAACGGGCAGCTTGGCTCCGGACTCGTCAGGATCTTCATCCAGGCTGGTTCCAATCCGGTTCGAAAGACGCTGTGGTACCTGAGCTTCTCTATCGTCGCGTGCGTTCCATTCTGCAAGTTGAAGCCGATCAATTGCGCGAGCAACTTTACAGCGATCGCCAGGTCATGCAAGTGGTGGATGGATACTTTGCCGATTTGACTTTGGATAGTGGACTCAATAGTGATTTAGCCATGCTGGTCCTCGGGCAATGCCAACAGGCTCATGCTGGCTTTGGGAGATTGGTGGAGCGTCGTGACGTTCACTTACAGGCTGCCCTGGACATCTGTGATGACCAGCAATTGGCACTTCTGCTCTATGATCTCGACCCCCAGCTCAAAGCCACTCTTAGCAGCCAAATGGGCAAGAGGCAGCAGGCCGTTGATGTCGCTCTGTATGGTCTCGAGCAGGATAAGAATCACAGCAAGAGTTTACGGATGCAGGCCCGGAGCCTTCAGCGCTTTTTGGAAAGACAGGTTCTGGTCGCAGACCTGCTCTGTCATAGCAACGAATGATAAATGCAGAAGCCCAGCCGCTTGATCATTGACTGTTCGATAAAGCCTCGCAATCAGCTAAAAAACTTCACCTAACGCGTCTAAAATTTGGGAGTTTTTCTTGACTTCTCGCTTTTGAAGGTCGATGATCGGCCAGATCATGGACAAGGATACTCTTATGAATGACCTAGCCGACAAGCCTTTGCTGCCACCCAAACCAACCAAGCCGATTCCCTTGCATTTGGTGGGGGGACTCTACGGTTCAGGGAAAACTTCTCTGCTTCAGCATTGGATTTCTGAAGCTTGGCAGGCGCAGCGACTGGGCCTCATTCTTTGTGAAGAAGGGCAGAGGAAACTGGATTTTTCACAAAGCCCAGCACCACGAATCGATCGTTTGCTGAATGCCTGCGTTTGCTGCGAAATGGCCTTTTCTTTTTTTGAGATTGTGGTCCAAATGCTTGGTGATACGAGCATCGAAAGAATCGTGGTGGAGTTGACAGCTCAGGCGGACATTCGACAGATTATGGATTTGATTCAAAGCAGTCATCTCAAAGATTATCTTCAGTTTGAGCCAGTTCATATCCTGGTCGATCCTCGCAATCCGCATATGCGCCGTGGATCAACATCGCCGTTGATTCAGCGGATGGTGGAACAGGCCGATGTCTTTGTCTTGGGATTTCAAGATATCGCTTCGGCTCGGGAAATGGACCGATGCATGGGATGGATTCAGACTTTTGAACCGGGTCAGAAGAGTTGGATTACGAGCCCTTGGCAAAGCTCCAAGCAAAGGGCTTAAACAAGTTTTTTAATTCTGACTGGGCCGATCGCCACCGGGGGGATTGCTACTGTCATCCTCGTCATCTCCGGCGTCTTCACTGTCAACCGTATCATCGGTGGCATGACATTTATCATCATGCAAAAGATAGAGATTGGCCAGACTGATCAGGGCCATAGGATCACAGGGCTTCGGCAGAGTAGCGGCTGGATTGTCAGTATTGGGAACTTCAACAGTCGGCACTCGGGGAGGAGCCGTTGGATTTGCGGCTGTTCCATCTTCGTTGCCGAGAACGCTACTATCTTCAAGAGAAGGTTTTCCCTTCTTGCTCTGGAAGACAGCTTGCGAGCAAGAGCTAAGCGTAATGACCAGCCCAAATATGAGCCATGGCTGTCTCATAAGGACCTCCAAAGAGAAATCTCACCAAGTTGTTTTGCACAGTTAAGGAACGTATCGGCGGGAATCTGATTTTTCTGTAATATATTTAATTATGCAAGTAATATCATAACATTGCTTATTACTTTGAGGGCGTTTATACTCTCGGAGCGGGTTTTACTCGACTGCTCGTGTAGAGCCAGTCCCACTCTGGGCGGTGCTGCACGACCAATGGATCATTGGCAGGGTCCAGGAGGGCTAAACCTTCCAAAAGTTCGGGCAGACTTTTGGATCGCAGAAGCAGTGGAGCAAAATAAGCATCGGGCAGACTACTTCGCATGGAATTCCAAATCATCTTCACGCGGCCAAGAGTGATGCGATGCAGATCCCATTCGGACCAAGTTTTACGCGAGCCAAAAAGCGCAAAGGACAGCTCATGATAGAGCTCTTGCCAGGCTTCGATCGAAGTACCGGCCATGGAATTCCAGAGACCTTTTTTAACCAGAGAAAATAATTTTTCAGTTTGGTGATGCAAACCCATTTCTGTCAAAAGTGCAAAACAGGCGATTGCGTATTGCAGCAGCTGGCGGTTGATCCTAACGGGCTGCTGATCCCGAAGTTCTATGAAGATCCAAGGATTGCGCAGGGCACCTCGGCCAATGATCATCTTGGCAACGCCTGGAGCTGTGGCCCTTATGCCAGGGACGGAGAGATGGCTCAGAATATCACCCGATCCGACGACCGGGAAGGCGAGGCTCCGGGCAGCCTGTTCAATCAGATCCCAGCGACTGGCCCCATCATAGCGATCTTCACGAGTTCGACCGTGCACCGTGAGCTGCTTCAAGGGCAGCTCCTTCAGCCCATGCAAAAGAGTAGAGAAGTTTTGAGTATCATGAAATCCGGTGCGCATCTTAATGCTGAAACTTTGTGGTGGTAGCTGCTCGCACACTTGCTTGGCAAAATTGAGAAAATTTTCTGCATTCCGTAAAAGGCTAGATCCGGC
>JBGSRE010001000.1:0-4714 GCA_041737755.1 Oligoflexus sp. | reverse complement strand
ATCTCTTGCAGCTCGAATCATGATTATCATGATGGTTATGAACATTGCAGCACTGCATATTTTCAAGCTGAGGCTGAGCTCGCCATAAGTCGTCCCAGATGTCAGTAAAATAACAAGAGAAGGAATTACAACAATCGCTGTCCAAAGCTTCAAGAGCCAACGCGGGCTTTGTCGCGGGAAGCAGGCATGCGTGAAGGCAAGAAAGAAAAGGCCAGAACTGTTCATGGTTATGAACATAATCTTGTACTGCAATTCAAAGAATAGTGCATTGGATACGGGAATTTCTATGGATAGATTTTCTAGAAAAAAGCTGCGAACAATGAAAATCAATACAGCCGTCGAGAGGTATAAGCTGGCTTTGTCTTCGCGGTTTCTCAAGAAAAAACTAAGATTGTAAAAGAATAGGATAATCAACGCGCCGATGATGAAGTAGCTTATTCTGGTGGTCCATGTAAAGGCAGCCAAGACTGCTTTAAAAGTGCCGATGCGTGGAGTCAGCCAAAGGCCTCCCCAGCTAAAATGAAAATTACTGACTTGAATGACCATGATATGTTCATGAGATTGGGAAACAGTGATCGGAGCAATTCCCTGCATGAATGTTTTTGGGCTTGCATTGTTATGAGAATTTGCGACATCTCCCATTGTCACCAACGCCCGGGCCGCTCCAGCGTACTCTGGAGCGAAAAAGAATAGTTTGGCGTTGGTATAAGCGGTCAGCGAAGAAATCGCAAGTGAACGGCTCGGAAGATTACGGATTGTAATAGCATAGGTAGCGAAGCCAATATCATTATTTTTATCAGGCTGAGCACTCTCGCTAAAGCGAGTCCCGGATTGCACAAGCTGTGGCTTGTAGTTTGGATCATGAAGTCGTGCAAGCGCCTGTTCCGGACTCAGCAGTTCGTTCCAAAAAAAGTGCCACTCACCGTCCAGTGAAATAGCCTCATCTGGGGACCAGTTCGACAGATCAATCTCGCCTTTAACGACCCGCAACGGCTCCTCAGCCCGGGCAGTACCCCAAGCAAAAATCAAAAGACTGAGGAAAATAAAGCGCCGCAAGGCAAATCTCCCGATCGAAAATCAATGTGATTGGATATCGGTCTTCGCGAAACCGCCAAGAGGGAAAAACTTACCCATAAGGCATAAAAAGCATCCATTCCATTTAGGTCGAACGATAATCATCTGACCCAAAATGAGCAAATCGAATCGCCTAGCTTCCTCACACAAAACCTACCCGATAGCTAGTCTCTGGCGCTTTAGGCGCCAGAGACTATCCTGAGGAGTGAAACGACGAAGGATCTCGCCGATAAGTACCTGATTCCACGAGATCCTTCGCTTCGCTCAGGATAGTCCCTGCGCGAAATTTTCAATTTCGCGCCAGCGACTAGCTATGTTCCATAAGTCTAGAAGCAGAAAAGCCCCCAACATTCCAAGCGAATCCCCAAAAAACCTTCCATCCCACCAAAAAAATGCCAGCCATCTTCCTCCCTCACCCACCGTTGAAAGCCCAGCAGAAACCCAAACAACGCAGAATTCTTTCCAGAAGATAAGCCTCCCCTCCTTATCGCCAGCAAGCGAGCACCGATACCAAACCGCTCTCTATTCCTTTCAGTCTGGGACGGTCCATGCTAAGCCGAGTCCTACTCTTTTTAACCCTCACTCTGGGATTTCATTCCCAAAGCTACGCCATACCAAAAATCGAAGTTCCCGACTTCAATAGCGAATTCAAAATCAAGGGCTCTTACGGCATTCTCAAGGACGATGATCGCAGCCTGGACCAAGGGCAAGCTTTGGCCATGGAGGAAAAATTTTTAATTTCGCCAGAGCAAGCGCGAAATATCGGAATCTATAAGGGCAATATCTGGCTCCTTTTCCGTTTTGAATATCGGGGAACTGGGGAGCAAGAATACTTCCTCGATTTCGGCAATCCACTTCTTTACGAGGCTAATGTCTTCATCATCGATGACAACAGCCAGCTCCTAAAAAGCCACCAGGTGGGTCTCCAGACACCTTTCGAGAATCTGCAGATCCGTTCCGTCAAGACCATGGTGCCCCTTCTTTTTCAAAGCGGAAAATCAATCCTTGTCCTGGCCCAGGTCAACTCCGACTTCGCCCTGGGCGTGGCGCCTGCACTGCTCGCGCCGAAATACTATTACGAACAGATCGCCCCCGCTCATAACCTGGCTCAGGGTGCCTATGCAGGCGTCATCGCCAGTTTATTCCTCTACAATCTCTTCCTTTTTTGGCGGCTTCGAGAAAAAATATTCCTTTGGTTCACGGTCAACCTCCTCGTTTGTTACCTCATCTTGATACCGACCCCTCTGGGATTTCCGCTGCGCTATTTTCTGCCTGAAGCGGGTGAGCTGGGGACAAGGCTCGTCATGGCTTGCTTTGGCTTAAGTATCTTCAGCATGGTCCTTTTCTCGCGCGACTTTCTTAATTTGCAGAAGAAGGCTCCTTTACTCAACAAGATCGCTCTCTACTTTGCAGGGACCGGTATCTTGGTGATGCTGGCAGCCAGCACATTCAGTAGCCAAGATATTTTTAAAATTGCATGCCTTATCACTGCTGTGGGATTAATCTTTGTGTTCGGCTGTGCCTTGCATTTAAGCCGTTTGAAACATCCCCCCGCGATCCTCTTTCTCGTCGCCTGGACCCCGCTGTTTTTAGGAGTCAGCTTCTTTCTGATGGGTCTGGCCGGTTGGATACGCCTCAGTCTGCAAAGCGCGGCTTTGAGTGTTCTGCTTTTGAGTGCTTTGCAAACACTGGCCTTCACCTTGGCTTTGACGGCCAAGATCAGCCTTCGCAAGAAAGAGAATCAAAAACTGCTGGCAGAAAAGCAGCAGGCGGAGTTTGAACGTCATGCCTTGACCGCAGAATTACAAGCAGGCCGAGTCGTCCAGGAAGCCATTCAGAAACCAGTGGATTCGGTGCCGGGTTTTCGCTTCTCCTATCACTACCAATCGGCGACCAATATTGGGGGTGATTGGCTGGGTTGCGCCTATGATTCCAGCCATCGACGAACCCTCTTGTTTATATGCGATGTCAACGGTCATGGCATCGCCGCCGGGATGCTGGCCGGTACTGTCTCTGGCGCTGTCGGTGGAGCCTTGGCGCAGACCTTTGGTAAGAACCTGGATCGAAGAGCTCAGGTGTCGGCGCTGCTGCAGGCAGTCAACTACGTTCTTCTGGATTGGGGCCATAAATCAGAGAAGGTGGCCACCATGGCGATCGTCGCCATCGATGATGATACGGGTGAAGCCACGCTCATGAATGCTGGCCATACTCATGTCTATACGATCCGCGATGGCAAGGCTCGGGGGCTTCCTTCGCGCGGCAGTATCCTCGGTTTGCATCAGGATCCTCAATTTCGGGCGCTTGATTTTAAACTAGCGGCCGACGACCTCCTGTTTCTTTATTCCGATGGGCTATTTGAAAATACCAATGCCAAAGGTGAAGTCATTGGCCTGCGTTCGGTGACCGAACTTTTTAAGACTCATCGTCAACCAGACGAATTGAAGCAAAGTCTGCTCGCACTCGTAGAAAAATCATGGGGTTCGGAAAGTCTAGCCGATGATTTTTGTTTTGCTTTCGCCCAGTATACTCCGCGGGTGAAAGAGCAAGCCGGCGAGGACGACAGTCCTTTGCTGGAGAAGGTGTAAGGATCAGGATTTTTGGCTCATCAAGTGAGGCAGTCCGTTCCATGGACGAGCTGAACGAGCAGAGATCAAGGGGCAAAACCTGGGCTAAAGACTGCGTCATCGCCAATGAACATGATACTCACAAACAAAGACCACAAAGCATCCAGCGCCTGATCTGCAGCAGTGGCGAAGGATTGCTCTTTGTTTGATGAGAGTCCACATTTCTAGCTGCAGCAAAACCCACATAAGAGTCGGCCCCATCAGAACCTACATAAATTTGTTGAAAGAAGCGGCGCTGTTTTTGAAAGCAAAGCTGTGATAGGGTGTGACCTAACATTGGGCAACAGTTTTACAAGGAATAGAATATGATTAACAAAAGTTCTCTCATCAAAATCTTAGTGTGTTCTGGAATGGCACTGGCTCAATCGACGATGAGTTTTGCTGCTCGCGGACTTGATTTAGACCTGCACTGCAAGGTCAGCTACGGCGAAGATTTTACAATCATTTCGCAGTCAAACGATGCTTATGGCTGGAAGTGCGAAAAGTCGACTTGGTTTGAATTGAGGATCTACGATATCGACATGAACCTAGCCTGTGTGCAGCAGTACGGACTCGGCAACCGAGCTGTCAATACCACTGGTGGTCAATACGATTGGGAATGCTGCTACGCAATCCCTGGCACTTCTCGTCTTACATGCGAATGATCGGCTCATCAATAGTCGGCTTCAGCTAAGGCGCCTGCTCGTCCTTACGAAATAGCAGTGACACGGTGGACTCGTCGTATGATTCCTTACGAAATCAAACGGCGAGTTTGCCTTCCCTTTGCTGGCGCCAAGGCCAGCTTCAGATTCTAATCTCCGTGCAGCCGCAGACCACAAGAAAACCAGCCTGCCCACAGCCAACGAAGGCTGGGCCTTCAAGATCGGTTCGGCTCATTTTATCCAAGATATCAGTATCCTACAGAGTTCCCATAGCTCTGGCTATAAAGCCGTTGCAAGATCTGCCGATAACAGCCAATATATTATCTATAGAGTCTATAAATGCCAATTAAGAGATAATATGCTATCCATAAGTCT
>JBGSRE010000997.1:0-8318 GCA_041737755.1 Oligoflexus sp. | reverse complement strand
TCGTCGTGCACCTGCATGACCATGCGTGTATCGCGTTTTTCTTCGTCCAAGGCCTTTTGAACCGCCACCATCGCCAACTTGATCAGGTCCGCAGCTGTGCCTTGCATTGGCGCATTGATGGCCTGGCGCTCGGCACCTGCGCGGCGCTGGCCGTTGCCCCCATTGATCTCCGGCATGCATCGTCTCCCAGCTGCTGAACTGCCAGAGCAGCCAGAAACCTGAAGGTACAAACACCAGACCGAGAAACAAAAGAAGCTTGGCAAAAAATGGCGATTGAAAAGCATTCTGCCAGACAGATGTTTTGAGCTCTTTTTGTTGCACGATCTGTCGATGAGCGGCCACGGCGAGCCCGGCACCGATTCCATAACTCCAAAAAATGTCGACCTGGACCATAATTCAACCTCTCTGTTGAGCGCCGAGACCGTCGATGATCATCGACGAAACGACGCGTTGCCACCTGGGGAATTCCAGTTCGGGTTCAGGACTGCCGAGGACGGATTTCATCGCCTCAAAGAGCATGGCAATGATCGCTGCAGCCGCAGTATCCGTATCGATATCATGGCGCAGATAGCCTTTTTCGACACCATGATTCAGATACATTTGGGTGAATCGTCGGAAGGCATCAAAGGTGCTTTGCGTGAGCTTGGTAATGTCACCTTCCACCACCCAACTTTCATAGAAAACCACGCGGGCCAATTCCGGCTGTTTTTTAAAAAGTTCATAGAGGCGATCCCCGATGCGCGTCAGCTGAGCCCGATAGTCTTCCAAAGACTGGCAGGCATCAAATGGTTCGGCGATGAGTTGCATCAGGATTTTTTCATAGATGCTTTCCAGCAAAGCCTTAAACACGGCTGTCTTACTTTGAAAATAGCCATAGAACGTACCGTGACCAATTTTGGAAGCATCGACAATGTCGCTCACAGCGGTTTGATGAAAGCCTTTTTTGGCAAAGACCTTCAGCGAGGCATCTAACAGCTTCAGTCGTCTGGAGTTTAAACGAGAGGCTCGCATGCTTAATCCAATTTCCGACATGATTATCGATATATATTAAAATAGTGATATATTTCAGAAGGTAAAGACGTATCGTTCTAGCCTGGTCCGGAGCGATTGGCAAGGAAATTCAATCCAACTAGAATGACGCGTATTGGAAAAAGCCGAGGACAAAGATGAATCGGTCGGTAAGAAATGTGTTCTGGGTCGGCAGAATCCATCAGCCTATTTTTTCTTAGGTTCCGGTCCGACTTCTTACATGCTTCTTGCTAGGTAAGGCAGGAACCTTGTTCTGGCCTCATTCTTTTACCGTTGAAATCAAGCCTCAAGGAACTCAATACTAAACTGCTTTTCCGGATTATCACTCTCTCTTCAGTAGCTTAGCTAAAAAACGCGGCTATTTTTCAGAAAGATGACAGGTGCCAATCTTTTGAGGGGCATATCTTGCATTAATTTCAATTGCTTATCGCTTCCGCGCGAGGCTTTCCAGATTTGGGGTGTCAGTCTTCAGTCGCTTTCCCGATCGGAATTTCTTTATCTTTTCAGCTTATTGAAAGAGGTCCAGCTTTTGCAAAGGATGGGTGGGTATAAAACAAAATTGGGACGAATGGAGGTGCAAATTGCGCTGCAAGAGCAAGATTTTTACATCATTTTTGGTTTGTCTGGGATTTTCGTGTGCTCAAGAAAAAAATCCTTATAAAAGTCGCTATCAAACGTCGGGCGCACCCGCCTCTGCTGTGGATGGCTCGAACAATTCTAATGGCGTGAACTCCACGGCGGATTCTGACACCAATACCAGTGGCACGGGTAACACCGTTCCTGCTCAGGAAACGACTCAGGCAGCCAAGCCTGAATCGATTGCCAAGGCAAGTCTTGCCGGTGTGCAATTGATCTGCTCTAATCCTCCCGCTTTAGCTAAAGCCCAGGCGGAGCTGGCCCCACTTTGCGTGAATGGTCAACCCACTCAGGCATTTGCCAATGCCTTGGCTGCGCCTTACAAGGGGGGAGCGAATCCTCCGTTGGTCACGATCAAATCTGTCGATGTGAATGGAACCAGTGAATTTATCGTGTTGGCCGTGATCGAGGTTCCCAAAGCTGTGGCTGATGTTTTTGCAAAGCGGGCAATGCTGTCGACGGGAACTTTAACGGCGGGCAATGCTACTGTAACGCAAGCTGTGGTTGCCTCAAGACCAGCAGCTGGTGGTGATAACCTGGGCAGTAGTGATATCAAATTTGATTTAAATGTTTCGGTCGGGATCATTCGAGTGGCCAATACGAGTATTTTACAGGCCGATGCCACCGCTTTGAATGCTGATAAAACTCTGATCGCAACCTTTAGTTCCCTCAAAGCCGGTGCGCCTGATAATACCGACGATATTCTTTCCAACTCACTGTCTTTTATGATTGGGGAAGGTGCCACGACTAAAATAGTATCGGTCAATCATCAGATGGTGAACAATAGAGGCCAAGCGGCGACCGCTGAACAGACTGTTCTGGGTATAGGTCGAGCAACGATGACTGACACCTTTACAAAAATTATGCAATGATAAGAGGATCGACATGGCCACAGAACCAACAATCAGTATTCGTGCGATAAATCCTCAGTTTGACAAGACTTCATCACGCTATTGGTTTGATGAGAATCCTTACGCGACTCATATGATCCATGCCCTGTCTTTTCTTTTTCCGCCTGGCGAGGAGATGTTTGTTAAATCGGTGCTTTACTATCGGGACCAAATTAAAGATCCGCAATTGAGAAAAGCCATCAAGGCTTTCGCTGGTCAGGAATCCTTGCATAGCAAAAGCCATCAAGATTTTAATAATTGGATTGCATCCAAGGTTCCCGAGGCGGACGTCTACTGTGAGGCTATTGCCAAAGACATTCATCGAAACTATGCGCGGTTAGAGAAATCCAAACCTATAGCTAACCTTGCTGTTACTGTTGCTTTGGAACATATCACAGCGATCATGGCCGCAACCTTTTTGCGAAGACCAGAAATTTTGGAGAAGATCGATCCAGAAGTTCGCAGTCTTTTAATCTGGCACTCTATCGAAGAGATCGAGCATAAGAATGTGGCTTTTGATGTCTACCAAGCGGTGGGTGGAACCTACTGGTTAAGGGTGTATGCCCTCATCATGTCGACCCTGATTCTGTCGGGTAAGACGGCCTGGTATCAGTTCCGCCTGCTGGCCAACGATGGTGGTCTGTGGAATGTTCGGGCGGCTTGGCAAAGCTTTTCTCAGCTCTTTGGCATGCAGGGATTTGTTACCTCGCTCTTGAAAACTTACTTTCATTACTTCAAGCCAAGCTTTCATCCGTCCCAGCACCAGGATCAGCATCTGATCGAGGAATGGCATCAAAAACTAACGCAACTTACACCCGTTCGCATTGCTGGCAAAGTGGAGTTGCGTGCGGTCGGAGGAGCCTGATCAGGCCTGTCTCTTCAGCAGAATCTATGGGCGTGTTTCGGCTCTGGTAGATCGCCAAGGTTATGGTACAAGGCTAGTCGAATGGCCTTGTTCCTCCTATATCCGTACGCCTTTCTCGTCGTGACTTTGAACTTGCTCTTAAGCCCCTCAACGACTCCAGAGGCAATCGCACCTTTAGCGTGAAACCAATTCAATAATAGCTCGCGTAACTCCATTTGGTTGCCGGTTGCACTATGAAATTGGGCCTCGCCCATGGCATCAGCCATTCGCTTGGCCATGACCCTATCCATTGCCTTGTGCGTGATCGTGATCTTAGGCGCACTCATCGCCTTGGATCATAGGCCTGGCCAAAGTTTTACGGGGGAAGGCAAAGTCGGTGGCAGAGGATCACTATCACGCACAAGGCAATGGACAGGCTAAAGGCAAAGGCTAAGTTTATTCCAAATCGCCGAAACCGAGGGCGAAGTAAAAAACGCTAAATCCTCTAAATCCGCTCTAGAAAAAAGATTCCCTCGCCCAAACTTTTAGCCGAACAGCTCTTTTTCTTTGGTCTGAAGTTTACTGCCTTAGGACCAGCGTACTGGTCTTGTTTCCATACTCAATCACCTTCGTCGGAACAGCAGTTTGGTTCACGGTCTTGCCGGTGCCAAGCTGCCCATAAGAATTGCTTCCCCAGCATTTTAAAGTGCTGTCATCCAGGAGCGCGCAGGTATGCAGACGGCCAGCCGAGAGGCTCCTGGCCACGCGCCCTTCGCCTATGCTAAGGGAGCTTTGAGGAGGTGCGAGGCGATTGCTGTTGTCGCCATAGCCGAGCTGACCTTCATCGTTCGCGCCCCAGCATTGGATGGAACCCTCATCAAATAAGGCACAGGAGTGGGCGAGGCCGGTGCTGACACTGGCGAGGTTCAAGCCTGTTCCGAAATCCACGGCATTGGCTGCCGGGGCGAGACGCAGAGTCGTGTCGCCATAACCGAGTTGGCCTTCACTATTGCGTCCCCAGCAACGCAGACTTTTATCACTCAGGACAGCACAGGAATGAAAGTGACCTGTGCTGATGGATAGGGCTGGCGATGATCCTACGAAAGCCACGGAATTGGCCGTTGGTGCCGATCTTTGCAGTCTGTCACCATAACCCAGCTGACCTTCGTTGTTGTTACCCCAGCATTTGATGCTGTTGTTATCCAGCAGCGCACAGGAGTGATAGGAACCCAGACTGATGGCTTTGGCTGTGCGTCCTTCGCCGAGATTAATGGGAGATGTCGGAGGTGTGAGGCGATTCGTAAAGTCGCCGTAACCGAGTTGACCGGAAGAATTTGCTCCCCAGCATTTCAATGAATCGTCGTCCAGGATCGCGCAGGAATGGGCGAATCCCGTAGCAATGGCCTTGGCTGTGCGGGCGGCTCCTAGGTTAATTACTGGGTTGGGGGCAAGGCCGCGTGGCGCTTGATCGTTATATCCCAGCTGACCGAAGGTATTCTGACCCCAGCATTTGACACTGCGATCATTGAGGATTGCACAGTTATGCGAATAGCCAGCAGCCATAGCGATAGCGGTTTTTCCTGGACCGAGATTCAGACCGAAAGAGGGTGGCATATAGCGATCTTTATTGTCACCATAACCCAGCTCACTTTCGTAGTTGTAACCCCAGCAGCTCAGCTCATTGTCGTCGAGAATCGCGCAGGTACTCGAGCCACCGCCAATCACTTGCTTAGCCAGAACCCGTAAATCATATGCAAAACTTATAATGAGGCGATCGGAGGCGGTGTTGCCAGCCCGGTCGGTAACGTTCAGTTCGACTTCATAATCGCCAGCAAGATTACTCGTGATCGAGGTGTCTTCACTGTTGGGCAGGGAAAAAATAGCGAGGCCTGGCCCTGATTTTTGTGACCAGCGAAAGCTCAATGCATCCTCTGTGTTGGCATCAATCGTGGCTCGATAGCGAATGGTGCGATCCATACCAAGCGATACGACAGGAGGGGTCGTATCCCAGATCAGATTCATTTCATCGGTGCTGGTCGCGCCACTGGCTTTCGTCGTCGTCAGGCGTAGCACATAGCTGCCATCGGCGGTGGCTTTGACGGTCGTGTCTTCGGCCGTGGGCGATCCAAAGCTGATGACACCAGGTCCAGAAATTTTCGACCATTGAAAGCTGGTGGCGTCCGCCGTCGTCGCATCGAGAATAATTTCCTGATTGGTGATTCTATCCTGGCCTACACTCACCGAAGGGGTGATGGTATCCCAGATAAATTGCAAATCAGCAAAACCTTCGTTGCCTAGGTCATCACTTGCCTTCAGGCGAATCACATAGGTTCCATCCTGGCTGGCGGTGACTTTGGTGGAACGCGCATCCTTAGATCCAAAGACGAGAGTGCCTGGACCAGAAACCTGGGTCCATTCAATTTTCTCGGCATCCGATCCTACCTTGGCGTCAATCACTATTGGTTGAAAGCTTCGAATCTCCTGACTTAAAAACAGTGCAGGTGCTTCGGTATCCCACTGGACGACCATGTCATTGCTGGCGGTAAGCCCCTCACCATCGCGAACGGTTAGTCGAATTGTGTAGACACCATCTTTATCGGCTCGGATGCTGGTGTCTTTTGCGGATGGGCTTTGAAAGAGTATAAAACCAGGGCCGGATACCTGCGTCCAATCCCAGGCAACCGCTGCTGTCGTCTGGGCTTTGATCAGCGTCTCTCGATTGATGCGCAAAAGATCGGGAAGTTTCACCGTAAGAATGGGTTTCGCGTCGCGTTCTGCTGCATTCGGAATAATGGGCGTTTGGGCGAGGGTAACTTCACCATTGTGCTTGGCTTTCTTCTGACACGCAGTGAAAAAGGCGAGTGCGCAAAAGAGCATTGCGGTCCTTTGAATCCATCCTGTTCGCTGAATAGGGCTCACCGATAGAGCATGATGCTGCTGGTTCTTCATGGCTTTTCCCCTCTAGGCATAAGGCAACAACAGAAGCGCCCTGATATCGGTCCGACCCTGGTAAATATTAAGGGAGAGCATCTAAGATGATTGAATTCAGTTGCTTATGATGAAGATTGCGCGCGGCTGATGGTCGTCGATGAGGAGTTTAGAATGATTTCGCTCTATTCCAAGCTCAATTCTTTCCAAACAGAAAAGGGGTTCTTACAGTTTGTGTAAGAACCCCGAAACTTCAATACAGTGATACAATCCACTCAACGAGAACTGCTTAGCTGTTGTAACACTTCTATCACTTTTTGTCTGTCTTCCAGCCTAGTTTTCCTGCCGATCGCAGGTCAAGACTTGCTAACACTTTTGGAAAAAACAGGGGGCCAAAGCCCCCCGATGTTATCCGCGTTAGACTTCCGTCTAGTCCGCGTTGTCCGCTTCTGCCTGACTCTGCAGGATGAAGTTAAGAGTATGCTCGGGATTTTTTCGATTCTCTTGCAAAGCAGTCCTGTCCATACGGATCATCGTTATTGGCGGCATCCTCCCGATCGCTTGGAAACGGGATGAGCCAGAGTAAAGACCTTCGAAAGTGAAGAACTCAATAGACTCTTTCGACGATAAACCCGGTGTACAGGTAGGGTGACCTTTCAGAAACCCTTGAATGCCTTCTGCAGGTCTGGAATAAGCAATCAGAACTGTTCTATTCAAGTCTTAATTACTTACAGTGTAAGTAATTGGGAGAGTCGCCTGCCGTGGCGCCTCCCGAAACCAGTAAGGCATGAGAATTACATGATTATTTTCGGAGGAGTTGCCGGAACCTTCCGTTAATACCGGGGGACAAGTCGGGTCTTCTGCGGAGTGCTGCAGGTTCTGCTTTACTTATATCTTGGACGCGATTAAATTGCGAGAAATCCGCCATTAGAGGAGTTTTCTTGTTAAAAAATATCACACTCGCTTTAGCCTTTTCTTTGACTCTCATTGCTTGCCAGGGAACTCGACCCGATGGATTGGGAGTGCGTGAAGGTCAGCTGCAAGATTGCCCATCAAAGCCCAATTGTGTTTTTAGCCAGTCTGCTAATGACGATCAAAAGGTTGCCCCGCTGCCTCTCAAAGGTACCCCGCAGGAAACGATGCAGGCCCTGGTGAAAGTTATTAAAGATATGGAACGAACGCAGATAATCGAACAAAAAGCTGACTATCTGCGCGTCGAATTCAAGAGTTCGCTGCTGCAGTTTGTCGACGATGTGGAGTTCTATATTCCAGAAGGAAAGAATGAAGTTCAGACTCGATCGGCATCTCGACTTGGACATTCCGATTTGGGCGTGAATCGCAAACGTATTGAGTCCATTCGCCAAAGCTTGGATCAACAATAAGTCTGATGAACTGATCATTTTTGAACGAGTATTTTTCATCTGCAATGAGTAGTATAGCACCCGCCCACCGGAGATTCGGCAGGCGGGTTCTTTTTTTCCTGCCAAGAAACTTCTAACAGCATGATCCATTCGCCTACCAGCGGGGCAGCAGCCGCGTGGACGAGGCTTTGCGAAATTTCCTTTGTCTTGATAGCAGTCTTGGTCGATTTCAGCGGGCCGATAGGATAGGCTGACAGGCGAGCTTCAGAAATCCGCTCCAGCTGAGAGCTGCTTTCTGAAATGAGTGAGAGGCTTTGCAGGAAAAAGTATTTGGAATGAAGAATTTATACCCATGGGGATAATCTCGTGAATGTGAATATCCAAAAGTCGACGCTAGAAATTGAAGGCATGTCATGCGCTGCTTGCGTGACAAGGGTCGAGAAGTCGCTTCGGCAAGTGCCAGGCGTGGAAACGGCCAGTGTCAATCTTTCAACAGAAAAGGCTCACGTTGAATATACGGCCATGCTGAAGGACCCTGAGCAATTACTCGCAGCCGTGGAAAAGGCCGGATATAAGGCCCATTGGCCTCAGGAAAAACCGATCCCCAAAGCAGATACGGATCGCTGGTAT
>JBGSRE010000981.1:0-10830 GCA_041737755.1 Oligoflexus sp. | reverse complement strand
GCGCCGCCGAAGGCGTGGAAACCTGGGAAGAAGCTTTTGTTTTGAAAGAGATGGGTATTGAGCTTATCCAGGGATTTCTACTGCACCGCCCTATGGCTGCCAAGATCATCATCGATCAGCTTGGTATCAAAGAAGCTCCTAAAGTGGAACGCCGCGACAACGTCGCCTAAAGCGTCCTAGAAATGTCCCAATTTATTCATTAAAAAAGAGCCGCCGGATTGGCTTCTCGATCGATTTTTCTACTTTGACTCAGCGAGCTTTGTTAGGTCCAGGAGTCGCTCCAGCCGATAAACAACGAGGGTCATTGTAGGGCAAACTCAGAATGATTTTGCCAGCTCGAACATCCGTGGGAGCTGATTTGATCGTTTTATTCAAATTCCAAGCCGTTTGAAAATCGGCGGGATTTACCCCTCTTTTTCCAACCAAATGGCTATTAATGGACTTTTGAAATTCGGATCCGAAGTCATTCGTGCGGTAGGTTTCGACCTTTTTATTATCGACAATCAGATTTTGAAAGAAGAATACGCGATCCTGGTTTTTGGCTCCATCACCTTGCTGAGCCAAACTATCACTGATCTCGGCATGAGTTTCTACCAGCTTCTTTTGGCAAGTATTCTCCTGTTTGCTGTCCTGGCAGATATAGACGCCATAGGCCGTCGAACCTTTGGGTCTTGGAACGGTGAAGGTATAGCTCAATCCCGCGTAGAGTTGATTCAAGCTGGTTCTGACATAAGGATTTTTTCCGGGACGCCCTATGGTTTCCAGGGTGATGAGGAAGTCCTTGTTCTTTAGGCTTTTGGCTGCATATCGCATCGTATCGAGATCGCCGCCCTGGCACCACATTTTCTTGGGAGCAAAGACCAAAGGAATGCTAACTGTATCACCTTTGCCCTTAAGATTTAGGCTCTTGATGCCGAGGATGCGCATCTGCGCAAACTGTACGCGTTGCTGATTCAGCTCTTCTTGATACTTTTTCACGTCGACCTGAGCTTCGCTGCTATTGAGGACTTGTATCTGTGCGCCTTGAGTGGGCGAAGTTGTTTCTGGAGCCGACTCGGCTGACAGCGACTGAGGATGGTTAGCTTTGCCTTTGAAAAAATAGTACCCAAGCCCTAGCACAACAGAGCCCAGCAGAACATATTCCATAACAAAGCTTGGCTCTCCTTTGGCTTTGGAAGATTTTTTGGATGTTCCTTTGCGGCTCATTGCAACACTCCTCTTGTTCAAAACACGATCAATTCTGATTGGCGATATAACTCATGGCTTTCTGAGAATATGTGACTTTATTGGCCGTTTGGCCCTGCCAGTAAAGAGCCATAGTCACGGCCATGCCGGCGGAACCATCTTTGGGATCATTCTTCTTGCTGACATAATTGCTGCAGGAAATCGCTGCCTGAGTCTGCAAATCGATCAACTCCACAGCCACTTCTGCAAAGGCCTGAGTCGAATTCATGATCGAATCTTTGGGGGCCGTTGGGTCCCGTCCGAGGCGAACACAAAAATAGAGGCGGTTGTCAGCTGCATTACTGGCATTGGATGGGGTGCGTGGGATTTTACAACGCTGGGCCGCAGCTTGGTGCATGGGTGGCCAGACAGAACTGGAGCTGATGGAATTGCTTGCGGTATAGGAAGGGATCGATGGTTTGATCACCCCTCCATAGTTTTGCTTCACCGTGCTCACGTTCAAACAGGGAGCGCTGGCCGTGATACTGCTGTGAATTTCACTCATGATGTCGGTGATCAGCGCTTGATTGACGTCCGAATAGGACTCCTTCAGATTGAGCGCTTTTTGAGTCGCTTGATGATTGAATCGAGCCTGAGAAATGATCAGAACAGCTGTCAGAATTACAGCCATAATTACCAAAACAGACACCAAAGAAAATCCCTGCTCGCTTGCAGGGAGCCGAGACCGATCGACGGATGCCGACTTGGGCAAAATGGAGAGCTTAACCATAGTTAGCGTCCTAAAAAATAATGCCTTACAGGTAAGGCTTCGGAGCTTTACTTGGAAGAATGAAGAAAAATTCTGCCTTACAGACAATTCAGCATCTGACTAGGGTTTGATTGACTTGCAAAAAATAGCAGAAAATATTTAAAAATCAGTTGATTATACGGGCGAATGACAATTGGGAAAAAAAACTTTCCGATCGTCCTTGTCAGAGTAAGGTCAGCATTTTAAGATGACTCATCTTAATTAAAGCTACGAAAACTAAAAGGACGGTCCATGTTTTGGAATCAAATCTGTGGTCTGATTTTCCTCTTGCTGCTCTTGGCTTGCAAAACGTCCAACAGCTCCCTTTCAGAAGCGACAACGGATTGTCGTGATGCCGGTCTTTTGGAGAGGGTTCTGGGTTTGCTTAATTCCGATGGGGTGGCTCCCGAGCGACGCAATTGCCTTGTGCAGACTTTTCAGAAGGTCCTGGATCAAGAACGAGCCGCCACCAAAGATAAAGCAGGCGAGGATCGCTTCAATGCTCAGGAGATTCAGAATTCCAGCACCAAACTGCAAGGCTTTCTCTATACCAAGGACAATATTTTTGATCGCAAGGCCTATATCAAGGGTCCTGCGATCTTTGAAGCCCACCGCCGCCTGATCGCCCAAGCTCAGGAAGAGGTGCTGCTGCAAACTTATATTTGGGAATCGGTATCCACCTCGGCTCAGGAAGTCATGAACGGGCTGAAGGATTTGGAGCAGAATCGCAAGAAATTCTGTCCCAGTTGCCAGCGTGTGGTAGTGAGGATTCTGGCTAATTATGGGCCGACAGCGTTAAGTGTTTTAGGGGGAGTGGCAGATTCGGGAGCGGATGCACGCAAAGCGATCACTGCCTTGAATTTGGATCCCGCGGTTTTGGATGTTAAGGTTCTCACCTATGAACATAAAGCTTTTGGGACGAATCACGTCAAATCTATGACTGTTGATGGCCAGATCGCGATGGTGACAGGGGCCAATGTTCAGCGATTCAATGATGTGGACGTCAATTGGTATGATGTGGGCTATATAATGGGGGGAGCTGTTGCGCAAGGCCTGCGTATCGATCTGATCAATAATTTCATTCGGGCTGGTGCTGGGACGGAAAAAGATGGCGATGAAAAGCTGGCTCAAGGCGTTGGGACTCCTTATAAAAAGGAGTTTAGTACAATCTATCCCGTGCAAGAGATGATGGCAGATCCGCTGCTTGATAAAGCCGGTATACCAGCCGTTATAAGTGGCCGCAACGGCAACGGGCTTCCCTCGCAGACGAATAACAATAGCCAGAATCGTGCCTTTCAAGCCCTGATGCAAGGGGCTCAGAAATCGATTCGCATTCAGACCCCAAATTTCAATGACGATGCGGCCATCCGCGGGCTAGGAGCCGCGGTAAAACGAGGTGTTCGGGTGGAGATGCTGCAATCCAAGCTGTTCAACTGTGCCAGTGAAAATCAAATAGGACAGGGCGGACAAAACGAGAAAGGGATTGTGCGTTTTCTGCGAGAGTTCGGAGCAACGTCTTCTCAAGGACCCCTGCATGATATTCGCTGGTTTGCCATGATCAAAGACGGCAAAGCTGTTCGGGTAGTTGACAATACCAAAGGAAAGTTGCCGGAAGAACGGCCAAATAATTCTCATGCAAAGTTTATGACGGTAGATGATGAAGTCGTTGTGGTGGGAAGTGCGAACATGGATACGCAATCATGGAATCAATCCCGAGAATTGAATGTGCTGGTGTTTTATCCAGAGTTGGTAAAAGCTTGGGAACAGCAGGTGTTTGCAGCGAACTTTGCGATCGCTTCACCGATAGCTGCCGATGAGCTGGTGGAAAATTCTATAAATTGTGACATGTAGGTTTTTATGGGGTGACCGGATTGGGTTATGCCGAGGTGCGAAGCATGGGACGCATCATGCCTGGGTGCGAAGCATAAACGTCATGCCAAGGTGCGAAGCAGCGTCTGGCATCCCTTGTCTCCCTAGGGATTCCCTACGCTCGCTGTGCTCGCTGGGAATGACGGCATTCTCTCCCTAGGGATTCCCTACGCTCGCTGGGAATGACGAGAGTTTATGGTTCGCGCTGTGGCAAGCCCATATCAGGAAATCGCCCTGGATTTCTTTCGCGCATCATCTCATAGATGGTTTCCACGATATCTTCGACGCTTGGCTTGGTAAAGTAATCCCCGTCAGATCCATAGGGACTACGATGTTCTTTGGCTGTTAGGGTACGTGGGGGAGCATCCAGATAATCATAGCCTTTTTGCACTTCCAGAATTTGCTGGAGTATAAAAGCGCTGGCTCCACCCGGAACGTCCTCATCCACCACCAGCAGTGCATTGGTGGCTTCAATTGACTCTCGAATCAAACCAAAACGATCGAATGGAAGAAGAGTTTGGACATCGATTAATTCAATGTCGATTCCCAATTGATCCAAGAAGGGCTGGGCTTCACGGATCACACTGATACACGCTCCATAACTGACGACAGTCAGATCACGACCTTTTTTTAATAGCTCCGGAACACCAAGCGGCACCTGGAAATCTTCCAGGTTCGATGGCACTTCCTCTTTCACCCGATAGCCGTTGAGAACTTCGATCACAAGAGCGGCATCGTCAGTCTGCAAGAGGGTGTTATACATGCCGGCTGCCTGCAGCATATTGCGTGGCACACAGACATGAATGCCCCGAATGCCATGAATGATCATGCCCATCGGTGAACCTGTATGCCAAATGCCTTCCAGGCGATGGCCCTTGGTACGAATGATCACCGGAGCCACCTGGCCACCCGCTGTGCGATAGTGAAGGCAGGCCAAGTCGTCAGACATAAGCTGGAATGCATAGAGCAGATAATCAAGATACTGAATATCAACGATAGGCCTCAAGCCGCGAAGGGCTGCGCCAATGCCTTGGCCCAGGATCGTTGCTTCCCGGATCCCAGTATCAGTTACACGGAAGTCTCCGTACTTTTCGCTGAGACCTTCAAATTCGAGATTCACACCACCGAGCTTGCCCACATCCTCACCAATGATGAAGAGCCGCGGATCTCGACCCAGATGATGATCGAAGCAGCGCTGAATGATGATGCGCCCATCGACTTTTTCTACTTCGCCGTCAAATGCGGGTTGAATGCCCGTCAGTTGTAAAGCTGAGCGGGATCCCTCGACAGAAACCTTGCTATTGTAGCGCTGCTTGTTTTCGACCGATAATTGAGCAATGAAGCGTCGCAGATTCTGCACCGCTTCGGATTCTCGATCGCGCAGGATATAAATCGCCCGGCGAGCACTGGAAAGAATGGATTTGCGAGTGATCGCAGGATAACGCTTGAAGGAATCCTTGATACTCTTGAAACCAGGTGAAGCTCCTTCAGCTAGAATAGCTTCGAAATGCTCCAGCAAAATTTCCCGTTCGGCCCGCATGGGAGCCTGGAATTCTTCCCAAGCTTCATTCCGAAGAGCGAGAACCTCCCGGCGGGTATCTTCCTCCATCTGTTCCAAATCTTTAGCGTTGCTGATTCCATGCTGGATCATCCACTCCCGCATACGCGTAAGACAATCGATGGATTGTTCGTACACCAATCGCTCTTTGGTTTTATAACGCTCATGACTGCCGCTAGTCGAGTGACCCTGCGGCTGCGACATTTCGATGACGTGCAGCAAACCTGGAATATGTTGATCCCGAGCTGACTGCGCTAGCTGACGATAAGCTGTCAAAAGTTCCGGATAGTCCCAACCTTTGACCACTGCAATATTGTAGCCGTTGGTTCCCTCTTCCCGAGCGAAACCAGCGCAGATTTTTGAAATCGATTCTTTCGTGGTTTGGAATTTGTTGGGTACGGAAATACCATAGCCATCATCCCAGACGGAAATGACCACCGGCACTTCCAAAACACCGGCCGCATTAAAGGTTTCCCAGAAGATGCCTTCTGAAGTACTGGCATTGCCTATGGTGCCAAAGGCAATTTCACGACCTGAACGGGAGAAGTTTTCTGCCTTGTCCAACTCTGGAAACTGACGATAGAGTTTGGAAGCGTAACCAAGTCCGAGCAAACGAGCCATCTGGGAAGCTGTTGGCGAAGCATCGGCGCTGGTATTGTGAATATCCAGCTGACTAGCCCAACTGCCATCCGCTTGGACAAAGCGACTGGCAAAGTGACTATTCATCTGACGTCCGCCGGAATGAGGATCGTGCTCGATGTTGGTATCGGCATAAAGCTGAGCGAAGAATTGTTTGACGGTCAAGGCACCCACCGCAAACATAAAAGTTTGATCTCGGTAGTAACCGGAACGCCAATCGCCTTTCTCAAAGACCCGGGCCATGGCGATTTGTGCGAGCTCTTTGCCGTCACCAAAGATCCCGAATTTCGCTTTCCCCGAAAGCACTTCTTTCCTGCCGAGCAGACTGACTTCGCGACTCATAAGAGCGATGCGAAAGTCAGCGAGGATTTCGGCTGGATTGAGGTCCATTTCCCACTGCGAGGTCTTTTTATTGCTGTTTGTCTTCGCCATAGGCTTGATATACTCCGATTGCGAGTTCTTGCGAGGCCCCCGTGAATTCCTACCATAAATCGGGGATTTTCCTCTAGCTCGACTTTCCGGATCTTAGTGGCGCAACTGGACCACAGTGACTCCGTCGCCTCCTTCTTCTGGCTCCCCTGGCCTGAAATCGAGAGCATAAGGCGCATCCTTAGTTAAGGCTTTGCGCAATCCGCGTTTCAAAGTGTCCGTACCATGGCCATGAATCAAAACAACCCAATTTTCGCCACGCAGAACTGCTTTGTCGATGAACCCCCAGGTCCGGTCCAAAGCCGTATCGGTATCCATACCACGCAGATCAAGGCTGTTCGTTGGGGTTGGAATCACTAATCCTATCTGGGACTTATCCAGAGATGCAGCCGGACCTTTGGGGCTCTTGGCCTTTTTGGCCTCCAAAGGCTCTAGCAGAATTCGCAAATCCTGTAACGATGGTCGCAATTTCAGCAAACCGGCGCTGACCTCGATCGAAATGCTCGGCTCTTTTTGCACTTTTGTCACCACCGCTTCTTTGCCCATTGAAACGATATAGACGCGACTGCCAACACTCAGTCCATTGATGTCGGCGGGTGTACCCGGCAGCTCGACAAGCGAACGAAATTCACTGGCCAGCCGGTCGAGACTTTGACTCAGATCGCGACCCATAAGATCGGCTTTTTGGCGTTTTTCTTTGAGCGCTTCACGCATGGCATCGGGCGTGTAGTTGAGTTGCTTTTGCTCCTTGACGGTTTGTTTCATATCATCGAGCAGTTCGTTGTAGCTGCGTTTCATTTCATCGATCTGATCTTCATAGCGAGCTTTGATTTTATTGGAAATATCCTGCTTGGCGGTCGCTAGTGCGGCTCGCTCCTGTTCCCAGCGGAATTTTTGACTTTCCATTTCGATTTTTAGCTGTGAATAACGCTGCTTCTCGCGCTCAGCCTCATCACGGAGACTTTGCCAGGATTCTAGAATCTGATCCATGGCGCTGCTGGAACGTCCGCGCAAATCTTTAGATCGCTCGATCACATGCTTCGGCAAACCGATGTGTTCGGCCACTTCAATGCCATAGGATTGGCCAGGTAAATCCAAAACCAATTTATAGGTAGGCTTCAAATCCCTGATGGAAAATTCCATCGAACCATTGCGGAAGCGGCGATCATCCACGGCAAGACTTTTGAGATTGTCAAAGTGAGTGGTGACGATACAAATTGCGCGGCGGTTGACCAGTTCTTCAAGCACCGCTTGGCCGATGGCACAACCGGTTTGAGGTTCGGTTCCCACAGCCAATTCATCGAGCAAAACCAAATCTTCCGGTTGGGAATTCTGGAGAATGGGCTTAAGTCCCATAAGGTGACCTGAAAAAGTCGAAAGATTGGCGCTTAGGTTTTGGGAGTCACCGATCTCGACGAAAATACTCCGGAAGAGGAAAACTTCCGAATGCTCGTCACACGGTAACAGAAGTCTGGCTTTGGCCATCAAGTGCAGAAGACCCACGGTTTTTAGCACCACGGTTTTACCGCCAGCATTGGGCCCGGAGACAATCAAAGAAAGCTGGCCTTCTTCCAACGCTACCGAGTTGGCCACGGCTTTGGCTCCCTGCTGAAGATTGAGCAAGGGGTGACGGGCGAACGACAGATGCAGACCAGGTTGCCTCCGCAATTGAACTCGTCCAGCATCGAGCTGCATGGCAAGCCCGGCCTCAGCACAGAGGATATCGAGTTCAATCAGGCTCTCATAATTGGTGGTCAGGATATCCAATTCTGCAGCGATCTGCATACTAAGTTCTTTGAAAATTCGTAGGATTTCAATTTTCTCAGCAGATTCTAATTCCAACAAAGCATCATTCAAGGGACGGATCTCGGCCAGTTCGATGTAAAGCGTCTGGCCGCTGTCCGAACTATCATGGATAGAACCTTTAACCCGCCCGCGCCCATCGATCCGGATAGGAACTACGTAGCGATCCGAACGGACGGTAAAGAATTTGTCCTGAATATAGGCTTCCAGCTGCTGATCAGTCAGCAACTGACGAATCATTTGTTCGATTTTTTTGCGCATAGAAAGTTTTTGCGCCCGGATCCGCTGCAATTCGGGGGAGGCATCATCGAGCAGTTCACCTTCCGGCGAGATCGTTTTTTCAATGGAGCGGGCTAGCTTAGGCAGGGGCACTATCGCGCGCTGAAAACGCTGCAATGTGCGGCAACGATCCATGCGGTCAGCCGCGAACTGATGCACATTGCGCACCGTTTGCAGCAGGACAAAGACATTCCAAAGCATCTCACCATCGAGAATTTGCCCAAGCAGGGCACCCCGAAAAATCGTTCGCATTTCAGGTAATTCGCCAATAGGAGGACGATAGCCAGAACGAAGAAGATCACGCAGAGGAATGACATCCTGCCATCTTTGTTCGATAGCCTCGATTTCGAACTTCGGTTTGAGCTGCAAACAAGCATCTCGGCCTTCCAGGGTCTGTGCTTCATGGGCCAGATGCTCGAGCAAGAGTGGCCACTGTAACTTTTCTAGGGTGAGCTCTTGGATCATCGAAGGTAAACTCCTCAGGGGAAAGCAGACAGCCGCCGCGCGGCCCGTCTTCACCCTTATAATAATTTTCATATTTTTTTGAGAGAGAATATAATGACCACGGCCCCTCAATTTGACTGGTATCGTCTTCTCTCCATCCCAAGGAAGGTCTATGCACCGATTGTTCTTGGAATTTGTCGTGCTCCTGCAAAGTCCTCTGACCTGGCTGTTTTTCGTCCTTGGTGCCATGATGGGCAGCTTTTACAACGTGTGCATCTATCGCATTCCGCGCAAGATGTTTTTTGCTAGCACTCGTTCTCAGTGCCCGCATTGCAAGGCAGCCATACCCTTCTGGCATAATATCCCTATCCTGTCTTGGCTTCTTCTGCGAGGGCGAGCCAGATGCTGTGGCAATAGGATTTCGATTCAGTATGTTTTGGTCGAATTGATGACAGCCATTTTGTTTGTTGTCATCTATTGGCATTTTCCCTTTGTTATGCGCCCTGATGGGGGTTTGGTCTTTGACTCCCCGGAAGTGATGCGCTGCCTGCATGCCTTGGCTTTTACTTCGCTCCTGCTGATTTGTTCTGTGATTGATTTGGAACATCAAATTATTCCGGATGTATTAAGCATTCCTATGATACTCCTCAGCCCGCTGGTCGTTTATCTGCATCCTGAGTTGGATTGGAAAAGTTCGTTGATCGGCGTGATCGTTGGTGGCGGCAGCCTTTATACCGTGGCTTGGCTCTACTATGTGATTCGTCGCAACTATGGCTTGGGCATGGGCGATGTCAAGCTGCTGGCGGCGATCGGGGGATGGCTGGGCTATCAATCGATCCTGACCACGATTTTTTGGGGATCGATCCTCGGTTCAATTGCTGGCATTGGTGTTATTATCATAACTAGAAAATTCGATATGAAGACCAAGCTGCCTTTCGGCCCATTTCTATCTTTTGCTGCAGTGAGCTATCTTTTATTTGGTCAGTTCTTGGCGGATTACCTGATTACCTTTTAAACGGGAGATCCAAGGTGGCGATTCAACCTAAATCGGTCCGGCGCTTCACAGTGAGTCCTGGCAGCCCAGAAGAGGTTTTCACGCAAATGGTCGAAGGCTGTGAAGCCCTCTGGCGGGAAACGCATCTGGAGAGTATGGTCAAGCGAACTATCAAGCTTCTGCAAAGCACCTTTCGCATCTCCGATTTCACACTTTTGAAGCTGCATATGGAAAAAAACCAGCTGCAAACAGAAAAGATTCCTTTGCGGATGAAACCCACCAGTGAGCTGACCCGTGATAAAGTGCAGGCCGTCATGAGCCAATTTAAAAAGATTGATTTGCAAGAGACCAGCTATGCAATGGGCATCCATCGGCTGGAAACTGAAGGACTGCTCAGTAATTTCGCCCTCCTCGGCGATCCGCAAAATGAATGGTACGCGCTGATCTGGAGCGAACCTCCGCCTGTCCTTGTCGATCCACTGGCAAAAGATGTCGACCACTCCCTGAACTATAGCTCCGAGCTGGCCCTGGATTTTCTCATCAAGCAGTTGCAAACCACCTGTCGTTGGTTCAGTAAATTTTCAGAAACCCAGACTCTCTTGCATCTGGATGACCTCACCGGACTCTACAATCACCGCTATTTGGAGCAGGCGATCGAGCGAGAAATCAAGCGCGCGCAGCGCTATGATTCCTCCTTCTGTCTCTTGTTTATCGATCTGGATGACTTCAAGCCAGTCAACGATAGATATGGGCATCTGGCTGGGAGTCAGGTGCTACGAGAAGTCGCACAAATTCTCAAAGCCACCCTGCGTGATGTGGATTTGGTGTTCCGTTATGGAGGCG
>JBGSRE010000535.1:0-8295 GCA_041737755.1 Oligoflexus sp. | reverse complement strand
CTACGGCTATAACACGTTCGGCTAGATCCAGAGCGATGAAGTAAATCGGCCGCGTATCGATGCGATAGGGACCCTGCGCAGCCCTCAGGACTTTCATTACGGCCTTTTCACCGTGTTCCCAGTCCACCACCAGTAAATTTTCTGGATTTTTAACAAGATCCTCGCAGCATTCCATGGGGGAGTCGCAACAATTGACCAAGGGAATACCGTAGCTCTTTAACTCTCGAACCAGAACTGTCCGAACAGTCATTCGGTTTACGAAAAGCGTGGCACCTTTAATAGGCAAGTCTTTCGCTCCCCGCGGGACTTGCTCTTTATTCGTCGCGAAATCAAAGGCTTTTGCCGCGCCCATAGTTGATCCCTGTGCCGCATTGTTCATCAAGAGTCTAACTCGTTCACCCCACAGCTGCTCTTACACTGTCTCCTTCGGCAAGAGTCTTAAAGGTCTTGATTCGGGTAGCAGCAGGACGATTTATTTCAGCTCCTAGCAAAAGCCCTCTTCGATAATGCCAGCAAGAAGAGCATCGGTATCGAATTCTTCCGGTCCTAGATCAAGATCTGAACCTGGGGCAGCCTTTTCCAGCGAAAAGGGCTGAATATCGGCCATGGAGATTGGCGCTGGGTTTAAGGAATCCGATGCGTATGATGGCAATTCATCCGGATGATCCTGGGCATCCACTTCGACCATTTCTCGGCCCTGGACTTGCAGGCCATGCTCGGTCCAGACCAACTTGCCGGACAAATCTCGGATATAGGGTTGGGCCTTTAAAAATTCGTTGCTACCGACCTTTGCCGAACGCATAAACCAGAGCAGGGCTTTGCTGCCAAGCCGATGGCGAAGATAGCCGAGGCCCATGTTAAACATGACCTTGGATCGAGCATCCACGTCCCTAATAAAATGCAAGGCTGATTCATAATGCTGAATACCTTCCTTCAGTTCACCTTTCCGCACTTTGGCAATACCCATCGAATTCATAAGGCTGGCGAAACTTTTGGGAAATGTTTCCTGCATATTGTTCTGCTGCATGTATTGAAAAACGTTGTTGGTCAGGCGGTGACCATGCTGAGCCCGTTCCCATTGAGCATCTACCGACAGCGCTCGTTCAAAATTCTTCTTAGCATCCTGCAATCGCCAGTCATTGAGCTGCAATTCACCGATGTGACAGATGCGCTTGATATTGGCCGGGCTTAAAATATCCGCCTCGGTTAGGACTTGAATTGCTTCTTTATGTCGCCCCTTGGCATGCAAGACTTTGCCCAATTCATTCAGGGCCAGGACGTGTTTTGGATTCTCCTCCACCACCGAACGAAAAAGCTCATAGGCTTCATCCCAGCGCTTTTCCCGACTCAAAAACCGGCCAATCATCAGCAAGAGAGGTATGGGATAAGGCGCGGTTTGCAAAATTTTAAGAAACTTTTTGGCCCTTGGAACTTCAACTGATTGGGGACCTGAGATCAAACGGCGCATAGACGCATCATGACTGAGAACCCAGTTTTTTTCATCCTGCAGGCTCTGCACAGCTTCGATAAAAACGCCCGCGGTAAATGGCTTTTCCAACAAGCGAGTCAGAGGAAATTCATCCATAAGGCGGAAATCATTGCGATCCAGAAAGCCGGAAATAATAATGATGGGCAGCATGGAAAAGTGCGGATCATGCCGGAGACGATTGAAAAGACTCATGGCGGAGTGATCGCCTTTGGAATTCCAATCAAGAATGACGAGGTCGAACCTTGCAGGATCTGCCTGCCAAAAATCATCGATCGTCGGACAGATCTGGACCTGTGACAGTCCGATATCTTCGGCATAGCCAGTGATTTGCGCGCTAAAATGCTCGTCCGATTCAATCAGCGCAGCGCGATGAAATCCGACAGTCAATCTTGATTTGAGGACAGAAATCTTCATCTTTGGACCTCTTGTCTTAAGAGATCCATCGGCAAAAACCCTGCCCATATATTGCATAAGGAACTTAGCTTTTTAACTCAAAGCCTTACAGAAAAGTATTGGCCACTGCTTAAAGCTCGCTCGTCAGCTGTTCGAAGGTGTCGCGCTCAATGACCACAAGATTGGGATCAACGACCCAGGTTTGCAGAACATATCGGGTGGATTGAGGGGCTAAAACCTCGTGAGGATGGGTCAATTGAGCAGGAAAGACCACAGCATGGCCCTGTCGGGGCCGAACTTTGACGTCCTGAACTGGGAAGTGCAATTCCCCCCCGACTTCCACATCGTTAAGGAAGAAAATCATGGTCGCCAGACGGAGGCCATTCGAAGGCGGCACTGGGCTCTGATAATCATCATGAAGCGCACAGATATCGCCGGGTTGGTACCGAGCGATCACAAAGCCATCGTTAAGCCATTCAGAGGTTTCCACCGACCGGTAACCTTCCGGCAAGCGGAAATATTCTGCCAGCAGAGGATCTGCATATTGGGTTACTTTTTGGACTTCCCGCAGCCAATCAAACTGTTCGGAAATATTCAAATAATACCGGGTACTGTATTCCGGTTGAGGGTCGACCTGAACCCGCTGGTCCTGTTCAAATCGGTCGATCAGCTTCTGGCAATATTCAGGAGTCAAAGCATCGGCAAACTGTCGGATATAGCGTGGCATAGAGCTCTCTTTTACGGGTGCAGGGAGCGGATATCACATTCTGGCATAAAAACAAGGGAATAGTTTAAACCACTGATATTAATACTTTCTTCTTGCCATAAAATATTCCCAGCCCATCTCTGCTGACTCGTCCTCAATGGATCGAATAGGGATGCCGATGACCCAAATGGGCGACAGAATGAAACCCATACTCAGGATGGCGATAATTCCATGACGACGGCTGCTAATTATTCAAATGAACTGAGCTCGACCGACGACTTAAAAGGCCCCCTTGATCAATTCGCACAAAAATACAGCCTTTCGAAACGCGAGCAGGACGTCCTGAATCTCCTCGTGCAGCAGGTTGTCAGTGCCGAAGATATCTCCGACAAGCTTGGTATCAGTCGCAATACGGTTCGTATTCATTTGAAGAATATTAATACCAAGGTCGGCACCAACAGCAAATCAGAGCTTTTGGGTCGCTTTATCGAGTTTGTTATTCAAAATAAGAAGGCTGAAGAAAAGATATCTAGCCAGCGACTGACGATCCTGATCGCCGACGATGATCAAAGTTATGTTGATCTCGTCAGAAAAGCTTCTGAAAGCGTAATCGGTGCGGATGTCACCTTTCAACATGTGGTCGATGGCCAGAATATGATGGACTATCTGAATCGAGTGAAACGCAATGATTCGGCGACTCCAAGACCACATCTAATCCTGCTCGACCTCAATATGCCTAAGCTCAATGGCTTTCAAGCTTTGGAAAGGATAAAAACCGATCCGTTCCTGACCGAAATTCCCGTCGTGGTGTTTTCCTCGTCTTCCACCCAGTCGGATATTTCGAGCATTTATGCACTCGGAGGGAATTCTTATGTCACCAAGCCGGGCGGATTCCAGGAATTAAAGAAGGTTATCCATGGGATTGTCTTCTATTGGGGTCAAATAGGCGCCCTTCCTACCAATAAACAGGGCTAGCAGCCACGTCTCGAGAAAGACTTTTCCAAGGCCTTGCTTGGCTTTTACCAGCCCCTACAAGCTTCCTTCATGTACCATTTATCCTATTTTTACTCCTTATGCGTTAAAATCGGTTGTATTGGCTGCATAGATTTGTAATTATACGTCTAATATGTATTAATATGCATATTCTGTGCATAATATGTGTGACCATGAAGTTGGGGCGAAGAGGATGTACGAATTCGTCGTGAAGCTTGCGACTCAAGAGGAAGTTCATTTCGCGGCAGAAATAAGCCAGGAAATGGAAGCCAGCGCTCGTGCGCGTGGGACAGGTATTGCGAAAAGAACGCCGGAATATATCCGCGAAAAGATGCTCTGTGGCAAAGCTTTTATCGCTCTTGAGACAACCCAAAACAAAGTCGCTGGATTTTGTTATACGGAAAGTTGGAGTGACGGAGCCCACGTGGCAAATTCTGGACTCATTATTTTTCCCGAATATCGGCTGTATGGGTTGGCTCGAAAATTGAAAAGCTTTGCTTTTGACGAGTCGAAAAAACGCTACCCCAAGGCTAAATTTTTCGGACTTACGACCAGTCTCGCAGTCATGAATATCAATAGCGAGCTGGGCTATCGTCCGGTGACATACAGTGAGCTGACGAAGGATGAAGAGTTCTGGGCCAGCTGCCAGAGCTGCGTGAATTATCCGACACTGATCAGTAAGGAAAAGAAAAACTGCCTTTGCACGGCGATGATTTTTGACCCCGAGTGGGAAAAGAAGCGTCTGCAAAAATTGCGATCCTCAGGCAACCTCGCGATGGAGACAGAATCATGATTCGCGCTGCCATCATCGGTGCTGCGGGCTACACCGGGGGAGAGCTGCTCCGGCTGCTCCTTACCCATCCAAAGCTTGAAGCCGTAGAAGCCATCAGTGCAAGCCATGCCGGCAAAAGCCTTTGCGAGGCTCATGCCGATCTTCTGCATTGGCGACGACAATACTTTGCCGCAGAACTTTCGCCAGAAGCCTTGGACGTGGTATTTCTTTGCGGAGGGCACGGCGAATCCCGACGCCTGATGGACCAGCATGGGCTCATGCATAAGGATTGTCTGATCATCGACTTGAGCCAGGATTTTCGCTTGAAAAATGCCGAGCCCGGTTTCGTTTATGGTCTGCCGGAGGCTTTTGCTGAAGAAATCCGTAAGGCCAAACGCATTGCCAATCCCGGTTGCTTTGCGACAGCGATTCAACTGGCGCTGCTGCCCCTTGCCCATCGGGGCTTGCTGAAGGAAGAATTGCATGTGACCGGTATCACAGGCTCCACCGGCGCTGGCCAAAAATTGCAGGATGCCCTGCATTTTTCCTGGCGTCATGACAATCTTTCCGTTTACAAAGCCTTTCAACATCAGCATCTGGCAGAAATTGGCCAGACCCTGCAAACGCTCCAGCCCGACTATGAGAAGAAGCCGCTGTTCATTCCCATGCGTGGTCCCTTCACGCGGGGTATTTTGGTGTCTATTCATACGCGCTGCTCGCTATCAACGAGCGAACTCACGGAAACCTTCGATAGCTTCTATCATACCGCTCCCTTCGTGCATCGCACCGAAGGCGAAGCGGAGCTGAAGCAGGTGGTGAATACCAATAATGCTGTGCTTTCGGTAGAAGCCCATGAAGGCTATGCCCATATCGTTTGTTGCCTGGACAATCTTTTGAAGGGAGCCAGTGGCCAGGCCGTTCACAATATGAACCTCGCTCTGGGTCTGCCAGAGACCGAAGGCTTGCTCCTGAAACCCGCAGCTTTTTAAGGACACACTATGCGACCCTTGGCTGTTTATGCAAAGTTTGATCTGGCTCTGACGCGAGCCCTCGGTTCTTATCTCTATGATGATAAGGGTCAAGCCATCCTGGATTTTTACAGCGGCCATGGTGTGATATCGATTGGTCACAGCCACCCACATTTTGTGAGCAAGGTCAAGGCGCAGATCGATCGCCTCTTCTATTATTCCAATGCGGTAGATTTTGACGAGCAATACCAACTTTGTCAAAAGCTGGGGCCTTTGAGTGGCTGCGAAGACTATGACCTGTTCCTGGCTAACTCTGGGGCCGAAGCCGTTGAAAACGCGTTAAAAGTTGCTTCCTACACCACGGGCCGGACCAAAGTCGTGGCCATGCTCAACAGTTTTCATGGCCGAACATCGCTGGCGGCGCAATGCACAGAAGCTTCAAAAATCTGTGCCCCAATCAATAGCGGGATCGAAATTCAGTTCGTGGCATTGGGAGACATCGAGGCCGCGAAAGCTGCGATCGATGCCCACACGGCAGCTGTTATCATCGAGGGCATTCAAGGCGTCGGTGGTGTCGAAGAGGGAGATTCCAGTTTCTGGCAAGCCCTTCGTCAATTGACCAAGCAGCACGGGGCTCTCTTGATCGCTGATGAAATTCAATCAGGTTACGGACGCAGCGGCCTTTTCTTTGCTTTTCAGCATCATGGCATTCATCCGGATGTGATTTGCACAGCTAAAGGCATGGGCAATGGCTATCCTGTTTCTGCGACCTGGGTGCATCAAAGATTTTCCCTGGCCCAAGGCTCACTCGGCACAACCTTCGGCGGCAATCCTTTGGCCTGCGCAGCCGCCACTGCGGTCTGTGAAGTCATCGCCGAAGAGGGCCTGATCGCCCATGCGGCCGAGCTCGGCGCCTTTCTTCAGCAAGGCTTAAAGCAACTAGAAGGCTTGCACCGTATTCGAGGCCGCGGCCTGATGATTGGCTTTGATTTGGAGCAGGACAGCTATGCTCTCCGTTCTCGACTTTTGCATCAGCATCAAATCATCACGGGCAGTGCGCGACGCAAAGAAACTGTACGCATTCTGCCGCCGTTAACTATCACTAAACCCGAATGTGAAATGTTCCTGGAGCAGCTCGCGTCGGCATTGAGGCACCCTTGACATGTTAAAGCATTTTTTCAGCGCCGACGACATCAGCGATCTACCGAGCCTTTTGGAAGAGGCTCTCGCCTTAAAACAGCAGCCCTTCGCCTACTCTGCCATGGGCCGGGGCAAGACTTTGGGATTGGTGTTTTTCAATCCCAGTCTGCGCACGCGATTGAGTTCACAAAAAGCGGCTCATCAGCTTGGTTTGGAACTGCTGAGCATCAATGTCAATCAAGAGGGTTGGCAGATTGAAACACAGGACGGCACCGTGATGGACGGCGCTGCAGGGGAGCACCTTAAAGAAGCCGCCGGCGTACTGGCCCAGTACTGCGATATCATGGGTATCCGTTGCTTTCCTGGATTGAAGGATCGCGAAGCTGATTATAGCGAAGAAATTCTGAATAAGTTTGCGCTCTATAGTCAAAGGCCTCTGATCAGCTTGGAATCAGCGACGGGTCATCCCCTGCAAGGTCTTGCTGATGTCCTGACCATTATCGAACGTCGCCGGCGACCTAAACCCAAAGTGGTGTTGACCTGGGCGCCGCATCCCAAAGCTTTGCCCCAGGCTGTGCCGAATTCTTTCGCACAGTGGAGTGTACGTGCCGGATTTGAAGTGGTGATTGCACATCCCGAAGGCTACGAACTGGATCCTCGCTTTACCCGAGGGGCTAGCATTGTTCATGATCAGGATGCAGCCCTGGAAGGAGCAGATTTTGTTTATGCCAAGAACTGGTCATCCTACGAGGAGTACGGTCAAATTCTTTGCCACGATCGCAGCTGGATGTTGACTGAGGAGAAGATGCAAAAGACCAATGATGGTTATTTCATGCATTGCCTGCCGGTGCGACGCAATATGGAAGTTGCGGACAGCGTGCTTGATAGCCCACGCTCACTGGTCCTGCAACAGGCCCACAATAGAATCTTTGCGGCCCAAGTGGTGATGAAAAGCATGCTGGAATCGATGTAAGGAGCGGATCTATGGACAAGCTATCCATCTTTAAAATCGGCGGCAAAATGCTCGACCATCCCGAGGAACTGAAAAGTTTCCTCGAAGGATTTGCTCGGCTTCCTGGCAAAAAAGTTTTGGTCCACGGCGGGGGGATCTTTGCCGATGAACTAGCTAGAAAACTAGGCATTCCCATTCAGATGCACGAAGGTCGACGGATCACTAGCGCCGAGATGCGCGATCTGGTGACTATGGTCTACGGTGGTCTCTTGAATAAGCAGGTTGTCGCTCGGCTGCAAGCTCTCGGCTGCGATGCTCTGGGTCTGTCGGGAGCCGATGGTCACGTGATGAAAGCCAAGAGGCGAAAGCCACAGGCGATCGACTATGGTTTTGTCGGTGATATTTATGAAGTGCGTCGCGAACTTCTGGAAGTTCTTTTGGATCGCGGTATCACTCCCGTGCTGGCACCTTTGAGTTTTGATGTAGAAGGCGAAATTCTCAATAGCAATGCCGATGGCGTGGCCTGCAAAATTACCGAAGCCTTTGCTGGCGATTATGAAACCTACTTGTTCTACTGCTTCGATAAGCCGGGCGTTCTGCTCGATATCCATGATAGCAATTCGCTGCTGGCTCAACTGGATCGATCAGGCTATGAGTCTTTGAAAAAACGCCATTTGGTTAAAGATGGAATGCTACCAAAACTGGATAGCTGTTTCCGAGCCAAAACATTGGGCGCTCATAAAGTTCTGCTCGCCACGCCTAGCAATAGCCTCAAGTATGCCGCCGGAGAATTGTTTCAGGGAACTTTGATCCAATGATTGTGCTTGCTATGTTTTCCACCTAGGCGGACGGCGGCACTGCGGCGGCGGCGGGCGGGCGGCG
>JBGSRE010000526.1:0-2573 GCA_041737755.1 Oligoflexus sp. | reverse complement strand
AACGATCACTTTTTGGGGCTGGCTTTGTTTAGCTATGAGATCGCCGTTCCCCTCGTGCGTCTCTGAAAATCGGTTTCGCTTACAAGGAAGACTCCTATGCGATTGAAGTCCATTCTCATTCCATTGCTACTGACTCAATGGACAATGCCTCGTCTTTTTGCTCAGACGAGCCCCTTGGCTGCTGATCCTTCCAAGCTTAAGTTTTCTGGTTATGGAGATTTGGTCTTTAGCTACCACGATTACGGTGCCGATCCGAAAGCCAGTTCTCGCGGCGCGAAAAAGGATAAAAGACTGGTCTTTGATACCAAACGATTCGTCCTCGAGTTGGAGCAAAAGCTCACTCGTGGTTTTAAATTTGAAGCGGAATTGGAAGTGGAGCATGGCGGTACCGGTTCTACCTTGGAATTAGAGTATGAAGAAGGCGGAGAGTATGAAATCGAAGTTGAAAAAGGTGGGGAGGTTCAGCTCGAAGAGCTGTTCATCGAAAAGCAAAATGATACGGGTCGCATCCGCATCGGACGCATTCCCGTCGCCTTTGGTATGCTTCCCATGTTTCACCAACCCTTTGATTATTTGGGCAGCGTCCGGCCCGAAAGCGAAGAGCATCTGATCCCCTCCGGCTGGAGTGAAATCGGTTTTGAATATATGGTCCAGGCCTATCGGCAGATGCTGCATGCGCAGGTCTTGAACGGACTGGATTCTACAGGATTCAGTTCGCCGTACTTTATTTCCCAGGGCCAGCAGCAGATGTTTGAAACCAATAAAGCCAGCGACCCCGCCTTTGTTTTGCGCTGGACGAATTATAATATTCCCGGACTCGAGACTGGATTGGCCTATTACTACGGTGATTCCAGTGCCAATCGCCCCCAGCCGGATCTGACCAAAGCATGCAAAAATCAAAGTGATTCGCAAACCATTGCGCCCTGCGGATATGTCAAAACCCCTTTGCAGATGCTGTCCTGGTTTGCTCGAGGTCAATGGGATCGCATTCAAGCCCAGGCTTCGGTCGTCCATGGGAAGATCCAAAATGCTGATGAAATCAACCGACGCAATGCGGGACTTTCGCAAAAGTATTCGGGAGTCCTGCGCAGTCCAGTCGGCAAAGAAGCCTACTCGGCCTGGACGGAATGGGGCTATCGCTTCACAGGCTGGGAAGAGGAGGATGCTGTCGTCCCCTTCTTTCGCTGGGAAGCTTACGATACGGTTTGGAAAGCTGCTGAAGGTGCTTTGGATCAAGCTCGATTTGCGAGGCATACCCTTGCTTTAGGAGTGAGCTATCAGGTGGAAGCCGCCCTTAACTTTAAACTCGATATCACCAAAAGAACCTTTGGCTCTGATCAATTGCGTCAAGAGCAAGACATCCGATTTGCCTTGAATTTTGTCTATTAACTTATTCTCCTAACCATGGTGGAACATGAAAAAATTATCCTTCTTTCCCAGAACGCTTGCGACTTGCTCTTTGCTCATGGCAATCAGCGCCTGTCAAAAATCTGATTCGAGTGGTTCCGAGGTCGCTGATACAGCGTCCGACCAACGAATCCTCACGAGCTTCGTTGATAATGTGGTGTTGAGCACCTATCAGGATCTCGCCGATCGCTCCGCTGCCTTGGATGCTGCTGTAGCCTTGTTGATCGCAACGCCCAACGAAACCAATTGGCAAGCTGCACGAACGGCTTGGATTGAAACGCGGATGCCTTGGGAACAAAGTGAAGCCTTTTTGTTTGGTCCTGTCGATACCTTTGGTTTTGACCCGGCTCTCGATAGCTGGCCGCTCGATCATTCGGGATTGAACGCTGCGATTGCCGCCTCTGCCAAGATCAATGTCGATACGGTTGATCCCAGCCTTAAGGGATTTCATGCCATCGAATTTATCCTCTTTGGTTATGAAAGAGCGAAAACTTTAGCGAGTTTGACCAGCAATGAAAAGAGCTACCTACGTGCATTGACTCAAAATCACCAGCAGGTGACGAGCAGAATTGTGACGGCCTGGAAACTCGGCCTGAATGGCCAAAGTCCTTTTGCGGATGCTTTAAAAACTGCCGGCACATCGAGCAATGATCTTTATCCCAACAGCCAGGCTGCCCTGGAAGAGATGCTGGAAGGCATGGTCGGAATCGCTGATGAAGTCGCCAACAATAAAATCGCCCAACCATTCGACCAGCAGGATCCCAATCTGGTGGAAAGTCAATTTTCCTTCAATTCCTTGGATGACTTTCAAAATAACGTCAAAAGTATTCGTTATGTCTGGCAAGGCAATCGCACTGGAACCGCGGCTGAAGACAGTCTGAGCCGTCGCGTTGAGGCTGCTGACTCTGCCCTCAATAGAAAAGTGGAAGCTGCGATTGATGACGCTCTGGCTACCTTAAAAGCGATTCCAGATCCTTTCCGAACTTCGATTTTGGATAGTAATTCGCGGCCGAGTATAGTTTCCGCCCAAGAATCTCTGCGCGCCCTCTTTGCACTGCTCGATGGCGAAGTTCGTTCTGCTCTTGCTCTGTAAGCCTTAGACAACGGAGATCTTGCCATGAACAGCCGATTTTTTAGTTTACTCCTGACGATGTGTTTCACTGTGG
>JBGSRE010000784.1:0-2028 GCA_041737755.1 Oligoflexus sp. | reverse complement strand
TGCCAACCCCAGAATGGCACAAATGCTCGAAACGACCGTGGAAGCAATGCAGGGTCGATCTTTCCTCGACTATATGGACGAAGCTGGCCGCGAAATTGCCATCCAAAAGCTGCAAGCTCGGCAAGAAGGACAGGAAGAGATCCATGAATTTTTGTTTAGAACTGGCAGTGGCAAAGACCTTTGGACCATCGTCTCGAGCAAGCCCATCCAGGGCGGCGAGAGCAAAAGGAATTCGACTGTAGCCGTGATCACCGATATCACAGCCTTGAAAGTGCAGAATGCACGGTTGATCCAGGAACGTAACCGATTTGAGAGTCTGGTTCAGGCCCTCAATCGTTCCGCAATCGTGGCCACTACCGATGAACACGGTGCCATTAACTTTGTTAATGAGATGTTCTGTAAAATTTCGGGCTACTCTCGTCAGGAACTTTTAGGTCAAGACCATCGCATTATCAACTCCGGTCAGCATCCGCACGAGTTCTTTAGCAGGATATGGAAAACCATCCGCTCCGGCCAAGTCTGGCACGGAGAAATCTGCAACAAAAGCAAAGATGGCCATCTCTATTGGGTGGATAGTACGATTATGCCGCTCACTGATACTGAGCTCCAAAGAAATGGCTTTATTGCTATCCGCTTCGATATCACCCAAAGAAAACAGCTGGAAACCGATCTGATTGCAGCCAAAGAGCGTGAAGAACGTGCCAATAGCGCAAAATCAACCTTTCTTGCCACCATGAGTCATGAAATTCGTTCCCCCTTGAATGGGGTTTTGGGTATGAGTGAAATCCTCAGTACGACAGAGCTCAATACCGAGCAGAAAGAATGTGTTGCGGCCATTAAATTTAGTGCCGAAAGTCTTGCCTCAGTTATCAATGACATCCTTGATTTCTCTAAAATCGAGGCGGGTCGCATGGATCTTGAATCCATGGAATTCGACCTGGAGCGGTTGATGAGCGACCTTACCCAGGCTTTTCGTTTGGCTAATCGAGAGCGGCCAATCGTCATCACCGCAGAGATCCAAGGGCATTGGACTCATTGCTTCCATGGCGACCTGATTCGTCTTCGTCAAATACTGAACAACCTGCTTAGCAATGCGATCAAGTTCACAACTCAAGGGGAAATCTGGGTAAGAGTCCTTGAAAAAGCTAGGCAAAATGACCAATTTATCATGCGCTTTGAGGTTCAGGATGAGGGCTTGGGTATTTCAGCGGAACATCAGCAGCGCCTCTTCGAACCTTTTTCCCAGGCCGACTCTTCGACGACACGAAAATTTGGAGGCACAGGCCTGGGTCTGTCCATTTGCAAAAGACTAGCTGAACTCATGGGCGGGCAAATCGGAGTGGAGAGCACCCTCGGCCATGGATCCACCTTCTGGTTTGAGTTGCCGCTGCTGATAGGATCCCGTGAAATTCGTAGCCCCTCCTTTGAGCGAACGCAAGCTGCTTCGCTTTCGAAGGATTTTGAGGCTCGAGTATTGGTCGTGGATGACAATAGCATCAACCAAAAAGTGGCCAGTAAATCCCTGGAACAATTTGGTCTGAGCGTGGAAGTCGTTGGCAGCGGGCAAGAGGCGCTCGATAAACTTCACCAACAGAACTATCGCCTCGTCTTCATGGATTGTCAGATGCCGGAAATGGACGGCTATGAAACAACCCGCCGTATTCGATCCTCCACACTCATTCTTAACCCAAAAACCCCTATCATTGCCATGACAGCCAATGCCATTCAAGGCGACAGGGAAATTTGTCTGGCAGCTGGAATGGATGATTATCTCAGCAAGCCCGTGCGCATGATGGAATTGCAAAAAATCCTCAATAAATGGCTGCCATCGCCAGTAAAAGTCGCCACTGCTTCGGCTCAACCAGGGCCGTCCTCCGCTCCCAGTCCTTTGCTCAATTCATCAGCCATTCAAGCTGACTTTGCCGAACATACTGTCCTTCTTATCAAGGTGCTGATCGATTACCGTGATTTGCACACCAAAGACGTTTCTGAAATCTGTGAACTTCTGCAGCAGGGCCAGGTGAAAGA
>JBGSRE010000777.1:0-4624 GCA_041737755.1 Oligoflexus sp. | reverse complement strand
GCCACGCGCTACCTGCAATTGCAGCATACGGACCGCCGTGGTCTTACTTCCGGAGATGGCCGCAGTATCTGGAACGGAGCCTGGCAATTTGCCGGAAAAACCTGGGATATCAGCAGCTGCGGTACAGGCGCCACCTGCCTTTCACCGGCCAGCAGCAAGAGCAAAACATTTTTCCGTTCGGGTGATCCCCATGTTTCTTATGGCTGTGGCTACAGCAAACTTCACGAAGGTTTGATCGATACTCTGTTCAGTGAAATCTTGCATCGCAATGGTTTGAAAACCGAACGGATTCTGTGTGTGATTGAATTTCACAAAGGTTTTGCCATTACCGTTCGTGCCGGAGAAAATCTGCTGCGGCCTTCGCATTTCTTTTTGCACCTGAAGCAGGGACGTTTCGATCGGCTCAAGGCCATGGTCGATTATCATATCGATCGGCAGGTCAAAAACGGCAGTTGGATCATAAAAAATGGCGAAGATCCTTATGCCCATTTTTTGCAAGCTATGGTGCAAAATTTTGCCGTTGCCGCGGCCCGTTTCGAAGCCGAATATATCTTCTGTTGGATGGAATGGGATGGCGATAATATCCTGGCTGATGCAGGTATCATTGACTATGGTTCCATTCGGCAATTCGGACTTTTTTTTCACGAGTATCGATTCGATGACCATGAGCGCTGGTCAACCAATTTAAAGGAACAGCGGATCAAAGCTCGATACATGGTGCAGACCTTTGCCCAGATGATCGACTTTATCAAAACTGGCCGTAAAAAGACTATGAATCGATTTGCACGAAGTTCTGCTCTCAAAGAATTCGATCGAATTTTTCAGCGGTCGCGACGTTTTCATCTGCTAAGGCGAGCAGGGCTTCCCGAGGCTGTAACCAATGCTCTCTTGACCCAAAATCCCAAGCTCGTGCGGAACTTCGAAAAATCTTTTATGCGATTGGAATATGCCAAAACCAGAGAGGGAAGCTATCGAGTCCCGGATGGATTGAATTGGAATATGCTTTATGTCATGCGTACCGTGCTACGAGCCTTGCCTTCGACGCTTGATCAAAACTTCACAGCCAGCGAAGCACAAGAACTCTTAGCAGGCTCCCTGGCGGCTGCTGCGCAGGATGATGTCCATGCCATTAAACCGGCTCATGTTCAGGAACTGGTAAACTTGACCCGAGCTTACCGACAGCTCATGGTCGAGGCTGCCAGCCTCTCTCAAACCGATCTGCCCCGCATCATCAAGGTGATCGAGGCTCGAAGCGCACGACTGAATCAAGAAAATCGGATCACAGGGGATGCTGTCTGCCTGTTAGCGGAACAGTTGATGGCTCAACGAAAGCACCTCTCGTCGCGGCAATTCCACAAGCTCATCGAGATGATCATCCGGGAACAGGCACTCGACCCGGACTACCAGCCAAGCGTCTATCAACCGCAATTGCGAGCGGAGACCCTCTTAGAACCCATGCTCCGCCGAGCCCTTCGCGTCGTTCGCAGTTACCGAGAGGGCTTATAGCAGTTTGGCCTTTTCATAAAACGACTTCATCATCCGAGGAAGGTTGACGGCGACTAATTTGTTGGTGATGGCTTTAGGGGCAAAGACCTTCAGCTCGACATCCAGATTATAGGCCACCTTGCAGGAATTTGGTCCTTGGGGCGTGAGCTTCCAGCTACCCGCATTCACCTTAAACAGACTGCCCGATTCGAGCTGCCAGGTAAGCGAGTCAGGTCGCTTTTGGGTCATCTTCAATATGTAGGAAAAGGATTTAACGATATTGATCGTATATTGGATCCGAGCACTCGTTTCACTGAAATCAAGCACCTTGATTTCATCTACTTCCCCCAGTATCTCAGGATAACTGGCGTAATCGATGAGAGCTGCGTAGAATTTTTCTGCAGGGATGTCATAAACTTCTTCACGGGATGCTCCAGCCATGAACCACCTCTTGTGTTGCTGGGGAATTCAAGAGTCTTTTTTCTTAGCGGAAAGGGCGGGAACTTGCCAGTGAGGAAAAGGGGGGAGAGAAAAGAAAGCATCCCTCCTGGCCCAAGGGGCCGCGGAGGGACGGCTGGATCAGTCTACGGAATTGAAAAGCATGCCAATTAGCACGGTTTCCAGACCTCTTTCTACCGACGAAGCAGCAACTTTTGGCAGAAGTGTGATCGATGGAGTGATCGAAGATTCATAGATCAACAGCCACTGATTGTCGGAACACAAGTCTGTTCCAGTACAATCCAAAGCATTGATCGCACCGGTTTGTACTTTTACGCCTTCAGCGCCATTCAGCGGCTTTTCACCAGCGGGAACTTCCTGAAGACCCACAGTCTGTGCCGCAAATTCGATGGTGCCTTGCGAGCCTACATAGGGAGTGGCGAGGCGTGAGTTGTAGGTGAGGCCACGGATTTTTTGGTAACCGATCGGCGACTTCAATTTATAGTCATAGTAATGGCGAGCAATCACAGCCCCGTCAGCATTGACTTTGTCGGCTAGGCGAACACTTTTGTTAAAGACGATGGTATCCGAATCCACGGTGTCAGTATAAGCAGGCCACTTGTCAAAAGCTAAATACTTATCCAAAAGAACTTCTACCGTTGGATAAACTTCTTTTTCGACTACAATGAAGAACCGAACTGTGAACGGAAATCCGCCCTGCGGAACAACGGTCTCGGCACAGTAATTTTTTTCGGCAATCGAATCCGCGCAATTCGCAGGAGCGCTTGGTATGGGAGCGGAAAATGCCTGACTAGCAAGGACCAAGCTAAACCCAAAAGCGACCAAATTTCTCATCGTTAAACTCCTTAATGTTACTGTATTGAAGAGCCAGAAACTCTTCGAAGCCCCTCGTTCAATTATCTGCCTTGATGGCCATCCTTGGCTCATCATCTCGGAACCATAATTTTAAAACTTCGACCTGATTTTCACGCAGTGTGGTTTCACTACTCAGGGAATAGAGCTGATCGATCACCTGACGATAGGCATTATGCTCGGGATCTTCTTTCCACACCATTCGCTGTTTCATGTAGCCGAGCGCTTTGCTGAGTCGTCCCAGCATCTCACTGCTTTCGACCAGGGCTTCACGCCATAGATCTTCTGGAACGGAGTTGAGGCTGGTCAAGGCTTCAGCCATTTTAAGGCGAGCCGTACCTTCATTGAGAGCCCGGATCCAAATTCCCCCTTGGATGAAGCCAAGTTTGGGATCAGCGAGGAAACGAGCGAAGGTCCGTGCACCTAAAGGTTCTGACTGAATGGAATGCACCATGTCCAGCATCATGAGGGACCAGAAACCGGTCTCTTCGGAAGCTCCGATGTCCTGATGCAATGCCAAAAGTCCCATACCCTTCCGCAAGATTTGGGGCAACCAAAGTTCAAGAATTTCCGAAGTTTTGTAGCGTGTGCGACCATCCAATGTTTTCAAAGGCAGGTCGAGGGTAGAGAGCATCGCTTCCCACTGACTCAGAAATCCCTCGCCGAATTGAGTATCTTGCCAGGCTCTGAGTATCACCTCCCAACTTCGGCTGAGTGTTTGATTCTGAGCTAAGTCCACGAGCGTGCCGAGTTCCACGTTCTCTTTGAGGAATCGGGCCAGCAAGTCGCTTCGTTCTGCCTTAGTGCCGAGCTCGCTGGTACTTTGCTGAATCTGATGCAGCAAACGGCCGAATTCATCGGGACTGAAATATTCGCAGAGAGTCACCCAGCTGTTGATCGTTTCCCGCTGTGCAAGGAATTTGGTGAAGCGAGGTCCGGCATCGTTCCAATGGAAATTAGAAAAAAGTGTCATGGCAAAGGGTAAATCCCGGCCTGCGAAGTCGTAATTCTCGGAACTGGCAAAGTTACCGAGGATATGTCCGGCTGCATCCAAGAGATCAGGGCGGGCACTGATACGTTCCATCAGATGAAAGCCCATTTCTAGCAGTGATTGGCCTGCTTGTGCACTTTCTCGCTGGGTCTCAATCACCATGGAAAAGAATTCGTGGACCACGTCCTGCGAAGTTCCTTCACCGCCGCGACGGGCTAGACTGGCTAAAAAATCAGCCCAACTGATGGGTTCGATGCTTTGTTCCCACTGATCGAGATAAGCATTCAGGAGGTTGGGTTGAGCCGCCCAAAACTGGACGGCATAGAATTGGCGACGACTTTGGGAAGCCGCATTCAATGCACTCCAGTTACCCCGTGCCTGACGCAGCCAAAGCTTGGCGCGCTCTTCGGCGGCAATTTTCTGATCCATGAGTTTATAAAAGCGCAGAGCTGAGGGAACTTGGGCGAGGCCGGGCTTCAACTGCGCTTTTCGTCCCATGCTGAAGATGTCGGTAAGAATCCTTTTACTTAGCCAAGCAGGAAAACGAAGCTCTTCGGCGACCGGAACTTCATTCACTCTGAGCTGAGTGCAGGTGCTTGCTTGCCCCACGGTCAATTGCAATCGCTGTCGCCAGTCGTCCTTCGATCCGAATTGATCGGTTGCCAGCAAGGGGCAGAAATTTTGAGCGAGAACATTGGCGATGAAGGTCTGATACTGTTTGAATCCTGTTGATTGATCCGTCTTGGATAATTCGATAGCGCAGGAGCTTTTTTCGCCATCGGCACTGACACAACTGGTCCCATCTAAGCCGATCAAAGGCTGAATGTAGTAGGCACT
>JBGSRE010000523.1:0-14355 GCA_041737755.1 Oligoflexus sp. | reverse complement strand
GGAGATCATCAGCACAGCTGAGACTTTGGATGAAAGTCTGTCCCTGGGCCATGCCATCGCCGGCAATCTCATCTTGCAAGATAAGATCATAACGGTTCTCGATTTATACAAGATTTTAAACATCGCCAAAGCACCGGTAGTAGCGGCCGTGCCGATGTCGAATAGCCCCGTTAAGACGTCTGCTCAGGAAGAACCTTTGCAGCAGGTTTCGGGCTGGGGTTTGTTTTAAGGAGCTCTGCGATGTCATTTATGGAAGAAGCTACCCAAGAGTTTATCAATGAGTGCGTGGAAATGCTGGAACGCATTTCCTTGACCCTCACCGATATTGAGAAGACTGGACCTAGCGTAGATAAATACAGCTCCATCTATCGCGATATCCATACAATCAAGGGTTCTTCGCAGCTATTCGGCTTCAATCAGATCGGGACCATTGCCCATGCAATGGAAGCGACGCTCGATCCTGCAAGGAAAGCCTCCATTGAATTGAGCAGCGATCTCGTTGATCTCATTCTCAAAGGCTTAGACCACATTACAAATATCTTGGATACGGTTAAAAAAGATAAGCAGGAAGCGGATTTCCAAAAAGAACTTCACGAGTATATACCGCGATTGGTCGATGTTTTTACTGGCAAATTTCACAAGCCCTTTCGCTTGCTCCGGGACGAATTTGCCGACTACGAGATCCTGCCTAACGAAGAGAGCCTTTTGCATCCTCCTTCCGCTGTCGTTCAGACTCGCTCGTTAACGCCGCCTGCTCCGGTTCAGCTCGAAGCAAGTCCAGCTATTCCTCTTGAACCGAGCCCTGCACCTCCAGTTGAGCTCGCAGCAACTGCTCCAGCAAAGGCTCCTGAACCGGCCATCTTAAAGCTCGCTGTAACGGCTCCAACCCATCCTGAAGAACAGATCAAACCGATCGCTTCTGAGATGAAAGAAGCCGCCAAAGCTCAACTGCAGACCCAGGCTCCCAAAAAGCCTCCGATCGAAGCGCATCCGGACAAAACCAGTGCCGTAGAAAGTCAGGATACCATTCGCGTGCAAGTCACAGTTCTGGACAAACTCATGAACCTGGCGGGTGAACTAGTCCTCGTGCGCAATCAAATGCTTCGCTACTCGACTGTTCACGCCAAGAAAAATGCCGAACTCACCCGTTTAAGTCAGAAGATCAATATCGTGACGACCGAGTTGCAAACGGAAGTGATGAAGACCCGCATGCAGCCGATCGGTAGCATCCTATCCAAGTTCAATCGGATGATCCGCGATCTGTCCCGCGATCTGGAAAAAAAGATCGAACTCAAACTGGAAGGTACTGAGACCGAACTCGATAAGGCACTGATCGAAGCTGTCAAAGATCCTTTAACTCATATCATTCGCAATAGTGCTGATCATGGCATCGAACTGCCAGCCGATCGCCTCGCTCATAACAAGCCAGAGCAGGGTACCATCACGGTCCGCTCCTATCATGAGGGCGGCCAGGTCGTTATTGAAGTCAGTGACGACGGACGTGGACTGAATCGGCAGCGGATCATTGAGAAAGCCGTCGAGAAGAAAATCATCACTGCCGACGAAGGCCGGAGTATGTCGGATTCGGAAGCCTGGCAATTGATTTTTGCCGCTGGGTTTTCGACGGCGAATCAAGTGTCCAGTATTTCAGGCCGTGGCGTCGGCATGGATGTGGTAAAAACCAATATCGAAAAAATCGGTGGTATTGTCGAGCTCGCTTCGCTCGACGGTCAAGGCACGACCATCCTCCTTAAGATTCCTCTTACTCTCGCCATTGTTCCGGCATTGATTATCAAATCCGGCGGGATACGCTTTGCAATTCCTCAGGTGAAACTTCTGGAAGTCTTGCGTGTTAAAAAAACCAAGACCGACAAAGCGCCCAGTTTGGAATATATACACGACAAACCCGTTTACCGCCTCCGGGGGCAACTCCTGCCGCTGGTTGATCTGCAGGATTTTTTGTCTGTTGAATCCCAGCGTTCAATGAAATCGATGCACTTTGAAGAGGATATGATCAGTATCGTCGTCTTGAAGGCGGGTAATTTGGCCTTTGGCATTATGGTCGACGAGATCGAAGACAATGCGGACATTGTCGTCAAGCCCATTCCCCAATTTCTGAAAACCGTCGGAATTTATGTCGGTGCCACCATCCTTGGTGATGGCAGCGTCGCCCTTACCCTTGATGTTCATGGCATCACCGAGCGGGCTCAGCTCAACGTGGCGTCAACAGAAGCCCGAAAAACCTCGGCTGACTCAGCAAGCAACGCTCGCAAAAATCATTCCAGCACCAATTACATAATCTTCGATATTGGCGACCAGGGCAGTTACGCCATCCCCATGAGCATCGTCAATCGTCTTGAAGAATTCAAAAACTCACGTTTTGAATATTCCGGCAACAAGCGCCTGATTCAGTATCGGGATAAGCTCTTGCCGATTATCTCGGCAGCGCAATACTTCCATGATCTGACGCCCTTCATTGAATCCTATCTTTCGTCATCTATTCACCAGGATCCCAATAGCATTTGCCCCGTGATTGTCCTGCAAACTCAGGATCGACTCGTGGGCCTGCAGGTCCGAAGCATTACCGATATCATTGCTGTTGATTCGGATATCGACGATTCAATCACAGCCCACTCAGCGATTCATGGCACATTTATCCACAAGACTAAGGTCTATACTGTGCTCGATGCTCACAAGATGATGCGGGAGAGTCTGGAACTACCGAACACTAGTCCCCAAGTAGTGCACGAGCAGAGCCAAACTCTGAAGAAACTTTTGGTCGTGGAGGACTCGGCCTTCTTCCGCAAACATATGGTAAGGCTCCTCGTCGAGGCCGGCTATAAAGTCGACACGGCTCAAAATGGAGCCGATGCCTTGCAAATTCTGGAGGCCACTCCGCAGGATTTCAGTTTGATCATATCTGATATTGAAATGCCCGTCTTGGATGGCTTCGGCTTGGCTAAAAAAGTTCGCGCCTCGGGCACATTGCATAAACTCCCGATGATTGCTGTCACCACTCGCTACAGGCAGGCCGATATCGATCATGGTCACGACGTCGGATTCGCCGCCTATTTAGAAAAGCTCAACGAAGAGCAGTTGATTGAAGTTGTTCGCAACATCCTTCTTAAGCAGGGAGCTTGATATGGCACTTTTTCAGGGCAAAGATTCAGACAAGCAAAAACTGCAACTGACGACTTTTTACCTCGGCCAGCGATGGTTTGGTATCGACGTGACCCAGGTGCAGGAGATCATAAAGCCGATGGACCTAACGCCCGTCCCACTGGCTCCAAGCCATGTGCGAGGGCTGATCAATTTGCGTGGGCAGGTGGCAACCGCCATTGGTCTACGTGAACTCTTTGCGATGCAAGATCGGGGCACTGATCAAGCCTTCAACATGGTCTGCCGCATCGATGGCTTTCTCATGGCCTTTCAAGTCGATCAGATTGGAGACGTCATCGAGGTCACCATGAAAGATTATGAATCGGTTCCTCAAACTGTTCCCGAATCCACACGTAGATTTCTATCCGGCGTTTTTAAATTGCAGAATCAATTATTGAGTGTCATCGACATCGACAAAGTTACCGAGTGTCTCAATCATCAAAGCCAAAAGTCAGCCTAAGGACATTTTGATGAAAATTCTTATCGTGGATGATTCTGTGGTCTTTCGCAGCCAGATTAAAGCGGTTGTGGAAGGTATTTCGCAAATTACCGAGATTAGCCTCGCCTCGAATGGCAAGCTGGCTCTGCAGAAATTGGAGACGGGACAATTCGATATCATGACTTTGGATATGGAAATGCCGGAGATGAATGGCCTTGAAACTCTCAGAGCACTGAAGGGGCTAGCGCATTGTCCGGCCGTGATCGTCTTCTCGTCTGTGACATCGCGTGGCGCCGAGGCGACCATTCAGGCCATGGAATTGGGTGCCCTCGATTTCTCGCCCAAGCCAGCGCAAGCGATGAACCTTGAGGAAGCACAGAAATTGATAAGGCAGGATCTGGCTCCGAAAATTATCCAAGTTTGTCAGAAATTGCAGAGACAGAGAGCTAGCCCTATCACGGCCGAACGAGCCGCCTCGAATCCCATTGCTTACTTGCCAGAACAAGTCAGCCTGCAGTTCGAAAGCTCCAAGCAGTGGTCAAAAATTAATTTGGATTTTTTTCGTCCAGCAGCCATTGTCATCGGCTCTTCCACCGGCGGTCCATCGGCCTTGAAGAGCGTTTTGCGCTGTGTTCGCAACCCGCTTCAGGCGCCTATTTTCATTACCCAGCATATGCCGCCGCTTTTTACCAAATCACTAGCGGATAACCTCTCGAGCCAACTCGGAATTCCTGTCGACGAAGGTAAACATCTGGAAGTGGTGCAGGCCAACAAAATTTATATTGCCCCAGGTGACTATCATATGAGTTTAAAAAATCGGGGTGATCAAGTGACGATCGTTCTGGACCAACGAGAGAAACGCAACTCCGTGCGACCGGCAGTCGACTACCTTTTCGAATCCGCCGCCGAAATTTACGGCCCTAAACTTCTGGGCATCGTACTCACCGGCATGGGCCAGGATGGTTTAATAGGCTGCAAAGCCATTAAAGATCACAAAGGGGCGGTTGTTATTCAGGACGAGGCCAGCTCAACTGTTTGGGGTATGCCTGGCTCGGTATTTAAACATGGAGCCTTCGATAAAATGTGTTCGCTTGAGGACTTGGAAGTGGTTTTAGGCCACCAGCTAGGGAGGGCCGCCTGATGTCTGTCGCATTCTGTCGATACCTGTTAGACAAGCAACACATCGATCCTCTGGTTTTTCTCGAAGCAGTCGATCAACTGCGAGCAGCCACACCTACATTGCCACGGCTGCTTTGGCAACATAACTTGCTAGATGCCAAAGCCATGATGGAAGTATTTGCCCACCAAGCACTGCATCACCTATCTTTTGAAGCCAGCTGTCGCAGCTTAGGTTTCTGGACGCCGAAACTCGAGGCGTCCTTGGATCAAATCCTTGCCGCCTCCCATCAATCGATCTTTCATATCCTGGTCGGTCGAGGCCTTATCAACTGCCACGACCTCATCAAAAATCTAGATGAGTTCATCTCAATCCAAAAAAAGGAGGCTAGCGCATGAGCTTCTTTGGCAATACATTGGTGGAAAGAAAACTGGTAAGCGCTGAGCAGCTCACCGAAGCACTTGTGATCCAATCAGAAGAACTCGCCTCACCCATTCGGATTTGTCTCACCCATGATTTACTGAAGCCCATGCAGCTGGTGGAGGCGGTATGCCTGGCTGCGGAAGAACACTTAACTATTCCGGATGCATTGCTCCATTTGAATTATCTTGATCATGGGCAGATTGATATGATTAACTTGGAACTTAAAAAATTGCGTCGCCCCGTAGGTCAGATCCTGGTAGAAAACACTGGCCTCGAACTCTCGAAGCTGGCGCCCCTGCTTTCGCAGCACTTGGTTAGCCAGGATCATCTGCCCGATGCCGACGGCTTTGACTTTCACTTTCCAGAAGTTCATGGCGAGACTAAAAAGCAGTATCTGGGCTTTTTCACTTCGGAATTGAAAAAGCAAATTGAAACCCTCATCCCTCAGCTGCAGCATTTGAATCTTGCCCAACTCAAGCAGGACAGCAGTCCCAGTCGCACTCTGGAGGATATCCTCCAGCAACTCAGCGCCGCTGCTGGCTTTGCTCGCATGGAAATTTCCAAACATTTGGTGGAACGAGCGACGATGGTCATGGAAGCCCTCAATACGGGTCGATGCCAATGGGATAGTACCACGGCCAGGATGATGACCAATGATTTTCTGCGCACCTTGGATGTGCTTTGGGAATTGCAACGTTTTATTGAACTAAGCGGTTCCGAAAAAGAATTTTGGCACAATGCCCAGTCCCGACAGAATTATCTCAACGCCTTTCAAGTGCTCGAGCACTATCTGGCTAAATAGGAGCCCTTTATGCGAATTCTGATCGCCGATGATTCCAAATCCGTACATGCCTTCATGAAGGCATTGTTTCAGGGCACAGCTCATCAATTGGATCATGCTATGAATGGCTTGGAAGCATTCAATCTTTGGGATCAAAACAAGGCGGCCTATGATGCTATCCTCTTGGATTGGGAAATGCCTGTGCTGGACGGCTATGGAAGCCTGGATAAGCTGATGACCGCGGGCTGTCAAAGTCCTATCCTGATGGTCACTTCGAAGAATGACCCAACCTACATCGTCAAGGCTTTGGAACGGGGCGCTCAGGAATATGTGATGAAGCCTTTCGACAAAGAGATTCTTTTCGATAAACTAGAAATGGTTCTTGGCAAAAAGGTGGCTTAGTATGATAAGCAAGGAAACTCTAAAAATCTTCGCCGATATGATTTTCAAAGAAACAGGCATTGTTTATAAGGATAGCAATTTCTACCAGCTTGAAACTCGACTTGATCATATTATGCAGCACAATCAAATGAACCTGGATCAACTCCTTCAGGCCACCGTGGTGGAACATCGGCCGGACATCTTGAATCAGATATTTGATCAGGCAACCAACAACGAAACCTCATTTTTCCGAGATGCCAAAGTTTTCCAATCCATGTTCAGCCAGATTATGAAGCCGTTTTTTGAGCACAATCCTGGCCGCAGCTTGAATATCTGGAGCGTCGCCTCTAGTACCGGTCAGGAGCCCTACTCCTTGGCCATGGACTTAGAAAATTATCGCGTCATCAATAAGGACGCCAATTACCGCATTATGGCCACTGATTATTCTCATCGAGTGTTAAAAAAAGCCCAGGAAGGCGTTTACACCCAAGTAGAAGTCCAGCGAGGGTTGAGCTCAATCAATCTCGTTCGCTATTTTGATAAAATTGACGCTCGCGAGAACGCTGCCGATATCCGCTGGAAGGTTAAAGCTTCGCTGCGGGCCCAGATTGAGTTCCGACATCTCAACCTTTTGGCTCCCCAATGGACTCTGCCTCGACAGCTCTTTGATATCATACTATGCCGAAATGTCTTGATTTATCAGGATCAAAGCAATCGCAAGGAGATCCTTAAAAAGCTCTCTCAGCATCTTTCGGACGAAGGCTGCCTGCTCCTGGGCTGTGCGGAAGCGATCACCAATCTCCCCGAAATTTATGTCGTGCAACAGGTCGGTGAAGCCACAGTCTATCGTCTCGTTAAGAATGCTAAGCCGAAGAATAATGTTGCCTGACGCCGGTATTCTTCGATGGGCCCATAGGACGCTCCAATAAAAACCAGTATTATCTTGGCTTTTATAGCCATTATTGTATCAATCCCACCGTTTTTCTTATGGATCAGGAAGCTCGTGAGCCGTGCTATATGTTCCAAGCTTATAAGCAGCTCTTGCGGCTCATGGCAGCCAATATGCCTATTCAAGGCTGTTTCAATCGTGGGCAGTCGACTTAGACTTTTATAAGCTCTGCAGTTTCGTTAAGCTCGTGAGGTCCCGAGAGTTACCCGCTTTATAACTTGCTGGAGAACTGAACCTATGCGCTCCCGTTGGTCTTTCTTTGCATCGCGTCTTGGAATTCTCAGTCTTGCCGCACTCTGCTCCACATGTGGAGGTAAATCTGGTGCTGTAGCAGGCGCGATCGCCTGTTCTCTGCTGGCAGCCAGTCTGAATCCTAGCACTTTGACGGTTGGATTGAGCCAGGCTTTGCTGGGTTCACTGGAGCAGGGATTGAATCTGGCTGATGATACGGACAGCCTCAATGATCGTATCAAAAATGCGATCAATAATGCTTTTGTAAGTGCCTCGATCGGCAGTCAAATCAGCATTAAAGCCGTGACGGCTGTGCCTAAAGAAAATGGAGCGGATGATGGGGTTCGCTTTTTTGAACTTGGGGGAAATCTTGCTCCCGGGGTAAACTTTGCCAGCTCCTTTTTAAAATTACCGGCTGTGCAAAAGGCGCTTACAAGCTCCTTGCGCCTAGCTGATAATAAGCCTTTTGCCTTTATCGAAGATTCTTTTCGTGTGTCAAAAACGGGACGGATTAGTGTCCTGCAAAGCAACAAAGTTTCACCCAAGCAATGGGCTTATGGGCAAACCAAAAGCGACCAAGCTGTGATTTTAGCCAACGCTCTGCCCAATACCAGGGATCAGGTGGTCGTCGCTGTTCTTGATACTGGCGTGGCGCTTGAGCATCCGGCCTTGAAGGATAACATTTATACTGTCAACGGCGAGGTCAAAGGCTACGATTTTGCTAATAACGACCCAGTTGCTGATGACGATGAGGGTCATGGCACGCACTGTGCTGGCATCATCGCGGCAAAAAATATTGGAGAATCCGGTATGGTCGGTGTCGGTGAAATGCTGGCGCCGGGCAAGGTACGTATCATGCCCATCAAGGTGCTGAGTAAAAAGGGTGGCGGTTCCACAGAAGCTATCAATAAAGGCATTCGGTATGCGATGGCTGAAGGAGCGCAAGTCATCTCAATGAGTTTAGGTGGCGGCGTGGATTTTCAGAATCTCATAAAGAGCAACGGTACGGAAAGCCAAATCATGCGCGACGCGATTGAGGCCGGAATTATTGTGGTAGTGGCAGCCGGCAATGAGAACTGTCCCTTGGGTGGCAATTGCAAGCAGCAAAGCCTGTTTGTTCTGAGTCAAACAATCAACGAATATACCGTGCTACCATGTTCCTACAATGGAACGATTTGCGTGGGCGCGTCGGATCCCGATGCAACGCTGGCCTCTTATAGCAACTTTCCATCGAGCCCAACGAAAGGTGTTGATCCGAGTGTTGTGGATCCCACCAATAAACGGACCAGTCCTGATATTGCAGCGCCTGGGTCTGCCATCTATTCGACTTATCTTGATAACGCTTATAAATCGCTGGATGGCACGAGCATGGCCGCTCCTTATGTTGCGGGCTTGGCAGCCATTTTTCAGTTGAAAGCGGCAGCCGATAAACGCAATGCCGATGGCACACCGCAGAAAACTTTCCGCCGCCTTCTGCAGGAAGCCGAGCTGGCTCTTGCAGCCGAAGGCAGCGAAACAAGAAGTTACGTTGGGCAGGTAGATCTCACTTACTTTATGAAGAAACTGCAGGAACTCAACACCGGCAAAGCCGCCGGCACGGCACCAACGCTAGAGGCGGTCGAAGATTCAACAGACCAAGAGGCAGACGAAGCACCGAACGCTTTGGCCGCTATTTGTGGTGGTTGAAGGCCCAGATTTTCTCAGTTATTTTGCTTGTGAAAATAATTCGATCTGTTTTTGGCTTGAACAGCCTTGCCAGACATATACCACCTTTGCGCCGTTCAGGCTAAAAGGATTCAAAAGTACTTTCACGGCGCATCATCTAGGTAATTTTGACGCCTCCAATGACTTTTGCTTCGATGGGACGAGCTTAAAAGGAGCTGAGCTTGCCAATCTCTTATATTTCGATATAGTAGCAGCGCAAGCACCCTCTCGGCTCTTCTTGCATCCTTAAGGGACTTCCATGCGCCTCATTCTCTGGATCGTGATCTTCGTCAGTACTCTGGCAGGAGCCAACTTTGGCTATTATAAATTTCGCCAGAATCAGGTCATTGCCCACCCAGCCTACATGGAAGAATTCAAAGAGGAGGCTAAACTCGCCTTAGCACCACCCCCTTATCCCAGCGAAGCTGCGGCAAAAAGCAACGAAAGTGAGGAGGAATGTGCCTATGTGAAAACGATTGATTGGGACAAGATCCTCAGTCAGCATACTTTTTTTTCGGGCCTGAATCGGCAGGATATCAAACCCGATACGATTTGGACTTTGCGTCTCAGTCTTTTAGCTTTTCTCGGGATGGAGTACGAGCTGCTCGAAATTGAAAGCCTAGAGGCCAGCGCCATCACCTTTCGCCGTATGGAATTCAGTGAATTTAGCGACATTCCTGAAATTCTGATCCAACCCGAGACTGAGGATTTCGAACATTTTCGGCATAAAGTATGTGGCATCGATCGCGTGCGCCCGATGATCTATGTTGCTTCGGAATTAGGCCAGGTGGCTTTGCCATTGCCAGAGGAATTTGTCGAACGCTTCATGAATCAGGCGGATTTTCGCTTACAAATGGGCCAAAGAATAAACAAGCGCTATCGCATTGATATTAACCAACGCAACTGGACTATCGAAGATTTCCTTGAACTCATGGAACAACCCTAATCTTTTAGTCCACTCAGAAAGGCTTCATTATATGCTAGGCTATGTGCTTGCCATCACCTGCGCTATGGTGTGGTCGCTGTCCGTTATTCTCATGAAAATATCAGGGGCTCGCATTCATCCGCTGGCCCTCAATTTAGGCAAGAATATCATTGGTCTCTTGCTGCTCGTCCTCTCGGCGATTATCGTCGAAGGAGAGGTGCACGTACCAGGAACTCGCGAGACAGCTCTGCTTTTACTCAGTGGAGTTTTGGGTATTGGCGTGGCCGACGGCATGATCCTACGGGCGATGCAGTATCTTCATGCTTCTCATGTGGCTATCCTGGAATGTCTTTTCGCACCCTTTGTGATCGGGCTCTCGGTGCTGTTTCTCAACGAAAAACCCACTCCCGTCATGCTCCTGGGTGGAGCGCTGATTATGGCCTCGCTGATTTTTGTTTCGCCCAAGGGAACCACACAGGATCACGTTCGTCCCGAAGAGCGGCGCAAGGGGATCCTGCTCATGAGTGGCGGCCTCTTTCTGGTCGCTCTAGGGATCATCATCATCAAACCCCTGTTTGACAGCGTCCCTCTCTTTTCGCTAGTGACACTCCGGATGGTTGCTGGAGTCATCGGCTCTGGCTTGATTTTTCTCTTTATCGGCGACCGCCGAGCCCGTTTCAAAGAATTTTTCACAGCTCCTCACAAAGGCATCCTCTTATGGGGATGCTTTCTCAGTGCTTATCTTTCCATTATCCTTTGGGTGGCCGGATATAAGTACCTTCAAGCTTCTGTTGCTGCCCTGCTGAATCAAACTTCGACCATTTTCACTGTCCTTTTCGCTATTCTTTTTTTGAAAGAAAAACTGACAAGATCCAAGGTCTTCGCCATACTTTTGGCCATGAGCGGTGCCGCGCTGATATCTTTGGCAGCTTAAGAGCCTATCCAAAAACATTCGGATCCAGCGTTGATCACATCATTTCGTCTTCATCCTGGTGGCTGAGACTGACCGCAAGCTCAAGGATATACTGATAACCAGCTGACTTTCGGAGCACGGATTTCACAGATCGAGGAATGTCTCGGCACTCTTGAGTCCGATCCTTGGCGCTGATAATAAGCGTAGGAATCTCCTTCACAAAACAATAAATGTATTGCGAGATATCGATACCGGTCTGGTCGCCGAGATCGTAGTCAAGGATAGCGGCATCGTATTTTTTGAATACATCCATGATCTGCAGATCGTCCAAACTTTCAAAACAATCCAGACGAACCCCTTGGCTATCCGCCAGTCGTTTCATAATAGCCAGGAAACTCGGGTCATCATCGATTAATACGAGACGACGAGGCGTAGAGAGTGGCTTCAGTGTCTGACTAAAATATCGGCTATCCCTCTGCTTTGCCTCAGATCCCAAAAACCCCGTATCACAACCCATGGCATTGATTCTCATGGCAATCTCCCTTTCCTATTGCCCAAGATAGGGCTCAAACTGGGTGCCTCTCAAGGGCGTTCGCTCGACTCGCTGCTTTAAATGAAAAAAGCGGCCTGCTCGGTTCCTGAGACTATGAGAAATCTTCGTCATGAGCCAAGGGCGAACGTAAAATCTTCCTCTCAAACATGCTTTCATTACGGTTCGGCGAAAATGCACCGCTGAGAAGGAAGATATTTTGTCGTCAGATCATGAAGATACGAAGCCAAGGAGACACTTCGTAGCTTCATAAAAGAGCTTTTATAGGGCCGCTGGAACTTGCATCGTCACACAGTGGATAGCACCACCTGTTGCGATAAGCTGATCACTTGGAATAAACACCGCCTTATAGCCAAGGCCTTCATAGATCTGTCGAACTTTAGCCTCGTAGCTGCTCAGCAGTTTTTGATCCGCATAGCTGCCACCGCTGGCACTATTGTAGCGAGGAATAATGGCCACACCATTGAGCAAAAGGGAATTGGTATAGGAACGAAAGAGACCGATACTGGGCACGGGCATGGGAATTCGCACGACCTTGAAACCCAATGCTTCAATATCGTCCGCGCGATTATCGAAATACTTTTGCAATTCACTGGCGAGTGCACGATTGCCGGCGCTCGCATAGGCTAAAGTTTCGTCACTGATTTGGTTGACGATGACCGTATCATCATCCAGAAATTTGCCCCACATATCGATATGTCCTGTTTTTTCCCTCGGCATGCGGGGAAAGATCGTGGTTCTCTGGCAACCAGCGAACTCACCATAGTATTGCTTCACCGCTTCAGCATCCAAAATGATATCACCGGCCTTGAAAATGTCATTGTTGGCATCCGTCACTCGCGTCGTCATCAGACAATCTCCGCGGCCGTTCGTCATGAAGTTTCCACCTTCATTGTACACGGGCACGCTCACCCTTTCGATACCAACGAGTCCAGCAAAGGTGCGAGCTGTGGAATCATCAGCCGGTCGGCTGGGATAGTAGTTAAGATCGAGAAATCGCAGCCTGTCATCCGTAGAAAGCGCACCCAATGGCGACCAATCCCTGGCCCAGACGGAGACGGAACCAGTATCTTTTTGCGCAATGACGCGAACTCGATTGATATCGGCACCTAGCGTTTGACGCAAGCGACTGAAGGTTGAAGACTGCAAGGATTCTGCTGAACCTTTACCGACCGTGACCCAAACTTTTCCTATGCCGGTTTCCAGCATAGCTTTGACGAGGTCTTCCCGGCCATAGGAACTCAAGAGGCTGGAGGAAATAATAACGGCTTCCGATCGTGCATACTCAGCAGGAATCACCTGTTGACCTCGATACTGACCCATGCTCGAAGCATTCGCGTCTTCATAGTGACCTTGGGTTGTGGACACCGTGCTTCGGCCACAGGCCGCGGTCATGATAAGCAAAGAAACTAACGGAATGCGCAGATCTTTGAAGTTCATCTAAGACTCCTGGTGAGACACATTTCTCATAGCTCTTTGTATCGAAGTCGAGTCGAAGCGACAAGCCGCGGATAAATACGAGTTCACAAAGAGATACACATTTATGTCTAAGGTTTATCACCTTTTCCACATAAATGTCTGCGTGCATGTGTAGGAATTCTTTCTTGCTTAGCCGACTTTGATATGCCACGGTTCGAAACGAACACCAAAGCTGTTGGTGCGGGTATAGCGGATATCGACATAACCGAGGTCATTTAATCGCTTAAAAATATCACTCTTGGCAAATTGATCGGTAAAATTCCGGTAGCCCCAGCCCATTTTACCCACATCAAAATCACTGATACCGTGAAATGAATGGCCTGGAGGAGCCAAGGAACGTGAAGCCCGGGATAGATTGCCGTCACAGGCAACCGCCTTCATAAGGAAAAGATGCAGCTGTTTCACCACGCTTCGAATGCCCGAGGTGAGCACAATATCGCTCCCGACATCGCGAATGATTTCCTCATAGAGAGCCATAGGTCGACCTTTGAAAATATAGTGGCCCGACCCTGGAATTTTGTAAGCATCTTTTTCATTGAACTTAACCGTCAGCCTGTCAATGACCTTTTCGCCATAAAAGCCGTACTTTTTCGCATCATAAAAAAAGATCTCTTCGATGAAGGTGACTTCATCGGCAGTGAATAAGCCTATTTTGGAGTTATTTGCTGCTGCCTTGAGCAGCTCATCAAAAGCCAATAGGTTAAAGCGGCCAAACCCCACCATATCCTGAGCGCGCTGCAATCGCTTCAAAACCTGCTTCATAAGCTTTTGTTTTTCGCCCGTGAGAAAAATATCCTCGGCAAAATCATCATTGAAGTTTTCGATTTTTTCTTGCATGTGACGGGCCGTATCGGAATCCATTTGCGGAGGAATTACCGGGTCTTGAGTAGCCGACTCGCCTAACGTGGCCCAGACGGGCCTCGTGACCATTACGCCCAAAGCGATGGCTAAACCTTTAAACATTACGCGCCGTTCCATGACTCTTACCTCTTTCTGACCGGACTAAGGCAGTCACCTCGTTTCGATCCTGGTCTTCCTTCGGTCGTCGACGAAAAAACTTAAGGCATTTGCTGTTCAAGCAAGCTTTCCCAGAACTTTCACACACAGATTCTTAACTTTCGGAAAGAAATGCCGAAGCCTTTTGGCGAGGAAATATTTGTGAAGTCGCTCCGCAAAACTATCCGCGAGAAACTGGACCTAGATAGCCGCCTAGTGGCTTTCTATACGTTTGTCATTGAATATCATTATGACGTGCATCGATTTGGCCGTAACAAGCTGATATTATTATATTAAATAAAACCAAG
>JBGSRE010000775.1:0-4528 GCA_041737755.1 Oligoflexus sp. | reverse complement strand
CAGCGCGAAGGAGTTCCTCCATGCGATTGAGTTCTGATGAATGGATTATCTGGCAATACGGCTTCGTTAAGCTGAATATGACGATAATCACTACTTGGGTTTTAATCACCGGGCTTGCCGTCGGCTCGAAATTGATCACGCGTCACCTTAGCTCCGACTTGAATTTGTCACGATGGCAAGGCATACTCGAAATCATCGTGACGGGAATTCGCGATCAGATTACTGAAGTCGGGGTTAAAGAGCCAGAAAAATACATTGGCTTTGTGGGTACTCTCTTCCTCTTCATAGCAACCGCAAACCTCTGCACTATTTTCCCGGGATATGAAGCGCCCACAGGCTCACTGTCGACCACTACGGCTTTAGCTTTCGCGGTATTTGTCGCCGTTCCATTTTATGGCATTGCCGAAAGCGGGATTCGACCCTATTTGGCTTCTTATCTGAAGCCGACTTTTATTATGCTGCCGTTCAATATTATTAGCGAATTCACTCGCACCTTGGCTTTGGCAGTTCGACTCTTTGGCAACATGATGAGCGGCGGGATGATATTAGCCATTTTGCTCACGATAACCCCTCTAGTTTTTCCGCTCATTATTACTTTATTAGGTCTTTTGACTGGCATGGTTCAGGCCTATATTTTTAGCATTCTTGCAACTGTTTATATCGCAGCTGCCGTCTCGGCAAAAACTGAGGCAACTCAATAACGTCTTAGGGGAGACTTTTCTATGGATAGCGCTACCATGATCGCCATGGCCTCGATCGTAACAGCAGGACTCACAACGGCTATTGGTGTCATAGCTCCGGCGTTAGGCGAAGGGCGAGCAGTATCGGCTGCACTTAGCTCTCTAGCCCAGCAACCCGATGCGTCGAGCACAATAACAAGAACACTCTTTATCGGTTTGGCAATGGTAGAATCAACAGCGATCTATGCCTTCGTTGTTTCCATGATCCTTATTTTCGCCAACCCCTTTTGGAATCACGTGACTACGCAAGCCCTAGGAAAATAGCCTATGTTGATTGACTGGTTCACCGTCGTTGCTCAGATCATAAACTTTCTCATCCTGGTCTGGCTGTTGAATCGATTTCTCTATCGACCGATTCTGAAGGCCATTGACGCCAGGGATACCCGCATCACCTCTGAATTGGAAAAGGCACGTGCTCTGAAGTCCGAGGCAGATAAGCAGCGCGATGACTTTAAAAAAAAGGAGGAGGATTTTGCGAATCAGCGTGCGCAAAAAATCTCTCAGGCAAAAGATGAGGCTAAGACGGAAAAGAAAAAACTATTGGATGACATACGAAAAGAGGTCGATACTGTAAGACAAAAAAGCTTGGCAGCTCTCGATGCAGAACAGAGTTCTTTCCAACACGAAATCCTGGGCAAAGCCCAAACAGAAGTGTTTGCTATCGCTCGCAAAACATTAAGTGATTTAGCATCCGCAAAACTGGAAGAGAAAATGGTAGAGGTCTTTATTCAAAAATGCCAAGACTTAACCCAAGTCCAACGCGATCCTCTCCAAAAGCAGACCAGCACCGTGATTCGCACGACACTCTCGCTTGCGAAGGACCAACAGGAGAGGATAGAAAAAGTGGTTCAGCAGGTTTTTCCCTCTCTGGTAGAAATTCGTTTTGAGCTTGCCCCTGAGCTCGTCAGCGGGATCGAGTTGGCAACCCAAAACACCAAACTGGTGTGGAGTGTTGCTGACTATTTAAGCTCCTTAGAGCACTCTATAAAAGAAACCTTGATCGATATGAGAAAGGCCAAGCCTGGAGAAAGCGCCCATGGATCTTGAGTCACCACTGGCTTTTCTACAAAAGGGACTGGCAGACATGGCGAGTGCCCGAGAGCAATATAAGGCCGAATTTAACCCCGAAGAAATCGGCAAACTCGTAATGGTCTCCGTTGGAATCGCCAAAATTAGTGGGCTTGCGGGCGTCGGCTTTGAAGAACTTTTACAATTTCCCAACGGCTTATACGGAATCGCTTTCAATATAGATGCTGATGAAATTGGGGCGATTCTTCTCGGCAATTGTGAGCATCTCCATGCCGGTGATGAAGTTCTGCGTACGGGGCGCGTTATGGACGTCCCAGTCGGCGACTGCCTTCTCGGACGGATCATCAACCCACTCGGATTCCCGCTCGATGGCAAAGGGCCCCTTCGCTCGCAAGAACGCCTACCGATTGAAAGAGCAGCGCCCCCTATCATGAATCGGGCCCCTGTGACTGTTCCGTTGCAAACAGGTATCAAAGTCATCGATGCCCTCATTCCCATCGGTCGTGGTCAGCGGGAACTCATTTTGGGCGATCGAAAAACGGGGAAAACCTCGATCGCGATTGATACCATTCTCAATCAAAAAGGTCAGAACGTATTGTGCATATACTGCGCCATAGGTCAGCGCACCTCTGGCGTTGCCAAGGTAGCAGCGACCTTAGAAGCAAGAGGGGCCCTTGCCTACACGACAATTGTTGTCACAGAAGGCAATGATGCTCCTGGCCTTAAATACATCGCTCCCTACGCAGCCACTAGTATTGCCGAATATTTCATGGAAAAAGGTCACAATGTTTTGATCGTATATGATGATCTCACCCATCACGCCCGTGCGTATCGCGTACTATCGCTGTTACTCAAGCGACCGCCTGGACGCGAAGCCTTTCCAGGAGATATTTTTTACATTCATTCGCGGCTGTTGGAACGATCCACCCACCTTCTGCCTCGGCTGGGGGGAGGTTCCCTGACTGCGCTACCCATTATTGAAACAGAAGCGCAGAATATTTCCGCCTATATTCCTACCAACTTGATTTCCTACCAACTTGATTTCCATAACCGATGGACAGATCTATTTGTCTCCGAGGCTTTTTGAATTGGGAGTGCTTCCTGCTGTTGACGTCGGCAAATCAGTGTCACGGGTCGGTGGCAAGGCCCAGCGCCCCGGGTATCGAGCGGTGGCCGGCGCTTTGAAGTTGGCCTACGCACAATTTGAAGAGCTAGAAAACTTCTCGCGATTTGGCACCAAGTTAGACGCCGAAGCACAAAAATCGATCGACCATGGCCTTCGGATCCGCGCCTGCTTAAAGCAGCATGAATCTCGTCCGATTCCTGTACTTGAACAACTTGTGGTCTTACTGGCTCTAACCACCGGCTTGTTTGATAGCGTAGCATTAGAAAAAATGAGCCCGGCTGAAGAAGCTATTCAGAAAGCTTGTGATAATGTTCCCGAAGAACTTACGGCTCGCATTCAATCTCTGGACGAATGGAGCGAACAAGATCGAAAACAGCTGTTAGACATCGCTCGGCTTGCCCTTAAGCCATTTATGAGTTCGCCATGACTGACACTCTTGCCAGCTTACAACGAAAAATGAAGGGCGCCGGAGAATTAGAGACTGTGGTTCACTCAATGAAAACGATCGCAGCCTCTAATATCAATCAATACGAAAGGGCCACTGCTTCCCTAAGTGACTACTACCTCACAGTGCGTTTAGGCTTAAAAGTAGCGATGGGGCAAACAGATCAATTTAACAATGTCCAGCGAAAGCCCATTTTTTCTAAACAGAAACCTCTGGTGCACGTGGTTATTTTCGGTTCCGACCAAGGACTGGTCGGTCAATTCAATGATCGTCTTGCCGAGTTTGCTAAATCTTCACTCCTTCCTCTATCTGGCCAGAAAATGATCTGGTCTGTAGGGGAGCGGATTCGCGAGCGATTCGACGATCCAAGCTTTGTACATAAGGGCCTATTTGCTGTACCAAGCTCACTTGCGGGCATTGCTCGTCTCGTGACTCAAGTCTTGCTGGAGTGCGCGAGTCAAGGTTCGGGCAAAGAAGCTCAGCCCCTTTTCATCTTTCACAACTCACCAAAGCCAGCAGCAAGCTATGAGCCGGTTTTTCAGCGCCTTTTGCCGCTTGACAGTAAATGGCTAGATGAATTTTCCCAAATCAGTTGGCCAAGCCGAAACCTGCCAGAGCTTTTTGGCGACCGAGAGCAAACCCTGCGAGCTCTTATTCGTGAATATTTATTCGTATCGATATTTAAAGCCTGCGCCGGATCCATGACGAGTGAGAATGCATCACGCTTGGCCGCGATGCAGCGAGCGGAAAGAAACATTACAGAACTTCTCGAGGAACTGGATCGAAATTATCACCAACTCAGACAGAGTGCTATTGATGAAGAGCTGTTCGACATCATTTCGGGCTTTGAAGCTTTGAAAACATAGCAGACCAAGCTTTGTGACAAAGGCTTTTGCGCCGTCTGCTATTTCGCTTCCAGAGCGACCAGAACCTCAGTCAGCAGAGCTCGGTTTTGATAGCCTGCATCGGCAAAAGCATAGCGAATAGCTCCATTTTTGCCGACCACAAACGTGGCTGACAACGGCAATTCCCTGTTATTGTTATGCTGGTTTTTAACTCAATCGATGCCAAATCTTTTATGGAGTTTTTGCAGATCGTCGGGCAGTTTATAGACTAAGCCTAAAGTTGAGGGCTCGTCACTTTTCATATACATTTGATTTGAATGGCGTCCCCAAGGGGATTCGAACC
>JBGSRE010000742.1:0-2345 GCA_041737755.1 Oligoflexus sp. | reverse complement strand
CGCCGTATGAGCTCCTAAGGTACCGCAACCCGAGCGCACGAGATCCGATCGCTGCGTAGAGACGACGAGGCCTGAGGGCTTCACGGTCGGATCGAGTGCTGCTTCGGCATTGACGACACCGCTGCCAAGCAGAGGCACAACTCCCATGCCTTGAATCGTTGGACGATAGCCGTTATTCACGGCATCGGAATAGAGCTTATCGGCGAAAGCTGTATCAATGAGCCGCCTTTCCACTTGAGAAGCGGTCAAGGATGGATCTTTGGCTAGGATCAAACCAGCGATACCGGCAACGATCGGAGAAGCCATCGAAGTTCCTGTTTTGCAGTCAGCCGAACCTCCTGGAATACTGGAAAGAATACCATCAAAATCTGGACAATTCCCATCACCGGGGGCTGAAATATCCACCCACATGCCGAAATTCGAGGACGGACTTTTACTCGGAATATCCACATCACTCAACACATTGGCTACTGCAATCACGGAATCAAAGCCAGCAGGATACTGCCGCTTCATCGTATCTTCATTGCCTGCTGCCGCGACCATCAGAGTGCCGCGACCAAAGTTCTTCAAGGCCTTGATAAAGAGTTCCACAGAACGTGACTTTTCGAACTTACCGAAGGAAGCGTTGATCACGCGAACTAAAGGTTCTCCTCCAACCTTAAATCCTGAAACATAAGCTAGGCCTGCAATGATAGACGAATCCTTGATGGAAAACGCCGGCTTGCCCGTAGAGTTTTCAATCTCGACGACTTTAACGACCAGAATCTTGCAGTAAGGACACATGCCCACATACTGGTCGGCATCCCGAGCACCGATAATTCCGGCGACATGAGTGCCATGCTCACACTGTTCGTTGCCGTTTTCGCAAACCGTCCCAAATCCCTGGGTACCGGTGGGATACACCGCACCATCGCCAAGAATTTCTTTTTTGGAAACGGTCGTATTGCAGCCATAGATATCATCCTTGCAAAGCTTATTTTGGCCCTGTTCATTGTCATAGATGGCCGCTCGCAAATTGGGATGAAAAACATCCACCCCGCTATCCATCACGGCAATGACGGGTTCAGCGACGCTCGTCAACTGAGCCATCTGCTGAATGGCGGGGAGAAAACTTACCTGGCTCAACCAGGGTGTGAGCTGCTTATTGTCACTAAATTTGCTAATGATCTCGTCTTCCAAAGGGCCATTCAGATGACTCATTCCATTGGGCTCGGCAAACCAGATACGCCCTTCATCCAACCAAGTCTGCAGGGTTTCTCGCGCTTCGCCGGCACTTTTAAATTCTACCTCGACAAAGCTAGCCATGTTTGCTTTGCCGCCGAGCTCTTGCTGCAAAAGAGCTGGGCCCTTCAAGCTCGGTTTTAAGGCAAAAGAAGCCGACAGATCGCTGAGGTTCAAAGAACTCAAGTAACGCAGCTGCTGACGCCTAAAATCTGCCGAAAAATCCTTCAGAAGGGCCTGCATGTGGGAACGGGCTCGCATTGGGAACGGTGCGAAGTGCTGCCGGTCTTCTGTCAACACATCTCGAAAGGCGACCAGATAGCTTTGTGAGGGTTCTGAATCAACGCTGCGATTCACTTGAACGTCAGCGAAACGCAGCAAAGGCAGTTGAGCGGCGAGGGGATCCAAAGTCTTTTCCGGCCCTCCACCACAGGCTGAGAGCAGGCAAGAAACAGCGACCCACATAAGCAGCTTCTGCAAAACGAGCTCCTTCGAAAAATGAATGAGGCTATCAAACTATGAAAAAAGGCCGTTCCGAGCTAGCTTGCGGCCGTATGCCAGATTCAGCTCGTATGATACGTTCGCCATTCCTACGACTACAAGCGAAACTCTCTTTCTGGCTTTTCATAAACCAGTTATGAACACCAGTAACACAGACTTACTGACACTCTATCCAGCGCATTGTGGACCGTTTGATGTTATCCACAGGCTCAGTGGATAAGCTGCCAAGTGCCCCCTTTTTTATCCATGATTTAAATATGTTAATCATTTTGCTTAAAATTTAATCATAGCGTGGAAGGACGGCTTGTCACGCTACATCTAGCACTCCATTTTGGCCTAAAACAGAGCCTTTTTGGATTACCCAAGGCCGCCGGCTTCATTTTCATGAGTCGATTGATGAGCAAGATGCTCCACTTCAATGCCAACTGAGGAAAACAGGTCCAAAGCCGAGCGAGTCCTGTACTCACGGGCATAATAAATCTTGCGGACGTTACCCAGATTGATCAATCGCTTGGCACAAGCCGAACAAGGCATGTGGCTGACGAACACGAGTTTATCGATCAGTCGGGGACTGTCACAATTGATTACTGCATTCTCTTCGGAATGGAGACAGCCGCAATTGC
>JBGSRE010000736.1:0-5075 GCA_041737755.1 Oligoflexus sp. | reverse complement strand
TGACTTCGATTCTGCTCACTATCAATGATGTGACGGATTTGGTTGCCGCCGAAGAAGGGCTTAAGAGATCAGGTATTCTCATCCACATCCTGGAAGATCAGAACGCCTTCCGCATTTTTCTGGCTGATTTTAAATCGGACATTGAGGCTGCCCTGGTGGCTGTTCAGAAAAATGATAGCCTGGCATTACAGTCTTTGATTCACACGATGAAGGGCAATGTGGCGAGCTTTAACCTGCAGGAATTGGTTGATCTGATTCATCAGGTGGAAGATCAGGTGGAAATCGGCGAGCAGGATATTCAAAAAATTAGGCAGTTTATGAAGGATTTCTTGCAGAATTATGCAACATTATTGCATGTTGATTACGAACAGCCCGATCGCAAAGTTTTCAATGTCGTGCAGCAGGATTTACAAGCATTGCAGGAATCCTTGCAAGCCGTGGCGTCGGCTCCTGTTATGGAACGCCTGCAGCTTTGGATGCAAAGCGTTAGCTTTCTTCCCGTTCAGAGTTACACGACACCATTGGTCCCTATGGTAAAAAGGGTTGCCGAACAGTTGCAAAAGAAAGCTACGTTAAAAATTGAAGGTATAGAATTGAAAGTGCATCCTGCCTATGGTCGGCTCCTAACAACTCTGACTCATATGGTACGCAATGCTCTTGTGCATGGCATTGAATACCCCGATGAAAGGCAGGATAAGCCAGAGCAGGGCACGATTACCATGAAATTTAGCCAATTGAAAGATGGCGGTCTACAGATCGTTGTTGTGGATGATGGCCAGGGGCTGAATACAGAAAAGATTATGAGCCATGCTCGCAAGCAAGGAATTGCTCTTGGAGAGGGAACTCCTGATGAATCCAGTCTTTTGGCCTTGATATTTCATCCCAGTTTTTCAACAGCCGATCAGGTCTCGGATCTCGCCGGCCGCGGTATGGGGCTGGCCGCAGTTGCAGCTGCGGTCAGGGACCTCGGGGGGCGCTATGAGGTTGCGAGTTGGAAGGGGGAAGGAACTCGATTTACGATCGTTCTACCAGCGCCTCAATCCAAGCAGATGCAATTGAGTGCTGCCGTCTAGCCTGTTTCAAAGATCTTACTCGCAGCATCTTTGCTAAAGACTAAGCCGTTCAGGTGAGTTGCTGCATAAGTATCCCCGAACCCATGATGAGGACGAACCAGCCAAAGCCCTTTTTCAATTTATCTTCAGCCACAAAGCGACTCAAATAAGATCCTAGGAAAAGCCCAGCAACGGCGATGGCAGAAATGCTTAAGAGCAAAGTCCAGTCGACAGTTGGATTTTTTTGCAGGTCGCCCATAAAGCCGAACAGAGATTTGATAGCAATGATAAAGAGCGAGGTAGCAATGGCTCTTTTCATAGGCAATCCGACTAGAATCACCAGCGCCGGGATAATGAGGAAGCCACCACCGGCTCCGACCATACCTGTGATACTTCCTACAATCAGGCCTTCGAAGCCGATCAACAAAGACTTTTGCAGAGCACTCAGTGAAAGTGGAGCCTTGACGGAAGTTTTCCCAACGCCGCGAATCATGGAATAGGAAGCTACGATCATGAGTAAGGCAAAGAGCACCATCAGCAGTAAGTTTTTGCTGAAAGCTAGCGAACCGAATTGCATCACAGGATCTGGCAGAGCAGGAATCACCCAAGCGCGCGAAAGATAGACGCCTAGAAAGCTGGGAACAGCGAAGAGCAGACCTGTTTTAAAGTCCACAAGCCCTTTTTGAATAGCCTGAAGGCCTCCGAACAAAGCAGTGATGCCGACGATAAATAGGGAATAGCCGGTTGCAACCATAGGTGGCAGTCCAAATAAGTAGACAAGGATGGGCAGGGTTAGAATCGATCCTCCACCTCCGATGAGACCGAGCGAGATTCCCATAAAGATGCTGGAGATATAGCCGAGGATTTCCATACTTGCTCCTTTTGTACCGAAACACTTGTGGCTTGATGCTGATGAACGACTTACTTGATCTTCAAAGGAATCTTCATATAAGCGAGGCCATTGCTTTCTGGTTCAGGCACATGACCTGCATTGATATTCACTTGAACACTCGGATGCAAGAGATGTGGCACCTTGAGTTTAGTATCTCGAGCCTGACGAAAGCGGACAAAGTCTTCCAAGCTTGTCTCTGCATTCAATTGGATATTCTTGGCCTTTTGTTCGCCAATAGTGGAAAGGAATGCAAGAGGTCGACCGTTGGGCTGATAGTCATGGCCCGTATAGACCTTGGTTTCATCGGGTAGAGTGTAGAGTCGATTTTGAATGGATTGGTACAAGTGCTCAGCACTCCCTCCTGGAAAATCACAACGACCTGTTCCATAGTCTGGCATAAAGATGGCATCGCCGGTAAAAATCTTGTCTTTGAAGCGGAACGTGGTACAGGCCGGAGTGTGACCGGGAGTATCGATCACCTCGAAGGAGAGGCTACCTGCTTCTACCCTTTCACCATTGCGCAAAAGTCGATCAAACTGGCGTCCATCGACGGCAAAGTCTGGGGCAAAGTTATAGACGGATTTGAAGATTTTCTGCACTTCGGTAATGCCATGACCAATCGCTAACTTTGCTTGGGGGAATATTCGCTTGAGTTCCTGAGATCCCGACAGGTGATCGGCATGAGCATGAGTTTCCAAAATCATCAAGATCTGGAGCTGCTTGTTTCTAATAAAACCTACGAGATCCTGAACCGAAGAAGTCCAGATAAGCCCTGAAGCTGGATCAAAGTCCAGAACCGGATCGATGATGACCGCGTCGCGAGTGGTCTCATCATAGATGACGTAAGAGAGAGTCGAGGTCTCTTTATCAAAAAAATCTTGAACCTGAATCATGGTGCATACTCCTCAACGTGCAGACATTGATTTTTTGTGATCTTTCGCAGTGCTTTGTGCCAGATGCTGGTTCTGTCTCGCCCGCTCGTAAAAATGAAAGAGCACCATGCCAGCGATCATGGCCAGGACAAAGATGAGTGAGGATTTATTGAAACTCATTGTCGACAGCAAAGCTGGACCCGGACAAAATCCCGATAGACCCCAACCGATTCCAAACATGGCCGATCCAATGACAAGTCGGGAATCGATTTTTTTACTTGTGGGTATGGAAAAGGCAGTCGCCAGCAAAGGCTTGGATTTCTGTTTTAACCAGAGCTGATAGAACAAGGTATGCACTGCAATACCGCCCACCATGACAAAGGCTAAAGAGGGGTCCCAATCGCCCGTGATATTGAGAAAGCCGATCACTTTCTCAGGCCTTGCCATCCCCGATATGCCCAGCCCGAGAGCGAAGAGGATTCCCGCTCCAAAGGCGGCCAGATTGCTTTTTATTTGATTTTTCATGGCTACTCCTTAAGCGTAAAACAGCCATACGGTGATAATGCCCGCTGCCATAAAGCTCAGCGTGGCGACCAGCGATCGAATCGATAATCGACTCAAGCCACAGATGCCGTGACCGCTTGTGCATCCATTGCCCAAACGTGTGCCGAATCCTACTGCTAGTCCAGCCGCAATCAGCAGAGCAGGCTGGGCAGGACTCGCTCCAAAGAACTCTTCGTGGGTCAGGTTGAAGAGAATGCCCACGCTCAAAATCCCCAAAACGAAAGACCAGCGCCAGGGTCGGTCCTTCAGTTTGTGATCGATCAATCCCCCGACAATGCCGCTGACACCCATGATTTTGCCATCCATTGCCAGCATAAGTGTCGCAGCCAGACCAATCAAGACACCCCCAGCCAGCGCTGAAATCCACGCATTCCATTCCATCTTTTCCCCTTTCCCAAATAAAGCTTCACATCCTCTCCAATTCAATTCGCGTGCCAGAGTTGAAACGGCCAGCGGTCGCCATAAATCATGGAAAATCTGTGTGTTGCCGCTTCCTTCTTGTAAAAGGCTAAAAGTAAGAATCGAGATCTATTTCATATTTGTGCAACATATGTAACGACAAAATGAATCATCGTCCGTTGCTTGAGAGAGGGAACCCCCCGCAGTTTGCCTGGAAGCAGTCATGAGGCGCTATTATTTCATTGCCTTAGCAGCATTCAAGGCGCCGAATGGAAATTGGTACAAACCTTGATAAAGAGAGGATGATGCATTTCAAAAAGAGGTGATTCATGCCGACCCATAAGGACATTAGCGTTGATGAAGTGTTCAATCTTTTCGTTGAATCGGGCTCGATGAATTTGATCGATGTGCGCGAGGAAGATGAATTTGCCCAATGCAGTGCGACTCTCAGTCGCAACATTCCTTTGAGTCAATTGAAGATCGATAGTGCAAAAAAACTTTTGGGACTTGCACCGGAAGAACCTCTGTACGTCATTTGCCGATCGGGACGACGCTCCGCAGCCGCCTGCCAAATTTTTATGGAAGCCGGCTATCGGTGCGTATACAACGTCACAGGAGGCATGGAATCCTGGCGAGAAAGAAGCCTGCCCGTTCGTTGTTAAGGCTCCTCGATGAAGCTGGCCTATGGGAACGCGGCCTCGCCTTTGGCGACAGATGCACCATTGACGATCAATTCCCAAGTGATGGGGAAGGCCTTGGAAAGCATAGCGCTGACTCCGCAGTATTCGCTCTGTGAAAGTCGAACAGCCTGTTCAGCGATCGAAGCTATGACGTCTCCCTCAATTTTATAGAGCAGATGAGCGCCGGTAAAAACGGCAGGATGACCCTTCTCGCTCACGGATACTTCTGCTTTCACAGCAAAATGCTCCACTGTCTGTTTATTTTTTCGTAGCCAGGCAATGACATCCATGGCCGTGCAGCCACAGAGGGCATCGACGAGCAGTTCTTTGGGCGTTTGTGCCTGATTTTGACCAATTGGCGCCTTGGCATCCATCGGGACTTCGTGGTTACCTACCGAACTCACGAACTGCATTTTTTCTTTCCAAACCAGATTCACAATCATGAGGAAGCTCCTTACGGATGAATAGGATGCCATTTAACTAGTCGCTGGCGCGAAATTGAAAATTTCGCCCAGAGACTATCCTGAGCGAAGCGAAGGATCTCGTGTTATCAGATACTTAGCGCCGGGATCCTTCGTCGTTTCACTCCTCAGGATAGTCTCAGGCGCTTTAGGCG
>JBGSRE010000697.1:0-5068 GCA_041737755.1 Oligoflexus sp. | reverse complement strand
GTAAACTTTTACGGCCACAACTTTAACGATGGTCAGTACTATACCTACACCATCGACTGGCGTCCTGATGCCATCATCTATTCGGTGACGAATGACAACGGTGCCATCATCAAGTCTTATACTCTTGATAAAACCAGTGACAAATGGCCCAAGACCAAAATGTATGTTGCCCTTTCGATCTGGTCGGCCGCGGATTACAATACGCAGTGGGGCTTCTCCGGAAAATTTGATTATAACTTCGGCCGGCCTATGCGGGCTTTTGTCGATTTTATCAAATATGAACCTATGGCCAACACCGATGTCCCGAGCACGATCCAAACTAATGGCCAGATTCCATGGGAATCCTGTGGCTATGTAACGCCAGCTACGCCGGCCCCGCAGCCAGCAGTCGATTGCAAGAAATACAATACTGATGGCCGCAGCTGTGCCAACGTTGGTTTTGTCGAAGGTCAGGTCGGCAGTCCCTGGGGTCCGAGGAATGGACGCTTTCGCTGCGTGAATCAATGTCTGCAATGGCTCGGCCGTTAAGCTTATTTTTTTCCTTATTAGCCGAGCGTTTTTCCATCGGCGGCAGGCCTTACGAATCGGTGTAAACAGAGGAGAGTGCTGGTTTCGGTTTTCTCCATTCGGCCATCGAAAGGATCCAGGTATGCGCCTGCCCCTGTACTAGGGATTTATGCGGCCAGCTTAAATTCTGTGACCAACCCATGCAATATTTTTGATTTTTTTCCTTCGGATTCTGGATGTCTGACGATTTTAGATGGTGTGCATCTGGAAAATTGGGGATTGCGCCGCCAATCCCCTGATGAGGTCTTTTTGAATGATAGGAATTCTGATATGACATGCAAAGGGTGCGAATTTGGTCGTCGCCAACGAGGATTAAACGATTGAGCAGCTCTGTTCTAATTATCAGGTTAAATCGCTCGATGAAAGGATTCTCCCAAGGCGACCGCGTCGATGTTTTAAGGGACTCGCACCCAGCGACTGTGGTCAATCTCACCGGTCGTGACATTCCAGGTATGGGCCAAACTACGTATGATTCTATGCGCAAGCTGGGCTTTCCATATTCAGGTGATCGCGTACATTTAATTTTGAAGAACGATCCCACAATTCATGATTTGGATTTTAAAATTACAGCTCTTGAAGACGTAGCGAGGCTAGGTGATCTCATTGTAGCTTTTTAAAGCGAACTACTAAACCTGCATGCGATGGCGAAGCGATTTCCTGAAGCAGCCATGTACTGGCGCAAAACCCTTTATCTCCCAAATTCGCCAGCTCCCCTTGCTCACGTCGAAGTCCTGCTAAATTTTTGATCAAAAATATTCGACATCAGCATTATCTTTATGATTCGGGCCAAAAAAAGTTTCGATTTGAGGTGAAGAACCAGGAATCGCTGCAGTTTATCCGACAAGACTAACGCGGTGATCAAAGAGATTCTGGCGCTAGGAGCTGTTCCAGTCTTTCAATGCCGACCGGCTCATCTGGCATCAGTGGAAGGATCGCAACTCTAGTTGATAATTCGTTCACTATTCTATTCAATTGCTCATGTTCGTTCGCCGCACGTTTCATCAAAACAGGATCGGCAGTGGAGCTAGCTGCCAAGCTGCGGTTAACAACCCAAGCATATGGCTCGATCGATGCTCGGCGAAGATCGTCTTGCAGCGCAGCTGCTTCGCTGACAGGAGTCGTTTCTGCCAATACTACGAGAAGAACTTTGGACTGTGTCGAATCTTGAAGCATCATAAGCGGTGTCGTTAGTTTGCCAGGGGCGCTCTCCTCCATTTTTTTGAGCATTTCTCGGTGATATGATCCAGCCGCATCAAGAAGTAAAAGTGTATGGCCTGTCGGCGCGGTGTCGAGTATGACAAGGTTCCGACGTGCTTCAAAAACTGTTTTAGCAAATGCGTGAAATACAGCCACCTCTTCGGTGCACGGCGACGCTAGGTCTTCGCGCAACAGAGCAAGCCCATCGGCGTCGAGGTTTTTGCCTTTTGAGACTAAAATCTTATCTGTATAGAGGCGCGTTTCTTCTTTTGGATTGATCCTGCTGACTGTTAGATTTGGCAAAGTCCCAACAATCGTCTGCGCTAAATGCGCTGCTGGATCGGTGGTGCTCAAGTGAACCGGTTTACCGAGCCTGGCGATAGCTACTGCGAGTGCTGCGGCGATCGTTGTTTTGCCCACGCCGCCTTTTCCCATGACCAAAACCAGACCGTGTCCGTCGTGTGCCAGTTCTTTAGCCAATGCTGCAAGTGAAAGCGTAGCCTTAGCTAGGGTCGTTTGAGCCGCAAGTTCGATACCCGGTTCAGCTAGGGGAGCATCTTCCAGAAGTCGTTTGAGCGACGCTAGGCCCACCGTATTGAATGGTTTGAGCGGCACAATAAAGAGCGGCAGTCTTCGGATACTCTCAGGTATTTTGGCGAGTGCGGCGTTTGATTTTTCCTCTAGCGATTGTGCAAGACGGTCATTCTTGTCGGTTGCTTGGAATACGCCGTTTACTATCAGAATTTGATTGGTGAGCTGAAGCTCTTGCAAATCGCCTGACGTGCGCGCCGCCTCATTGAGTGTACTTAATTCGGGACGGGCAACCAACACTACGGTGGTTCGCTTTGGGTCTTTGATGGCGTCAAACGCTGCGGCAAAGCGGGACTCCTGATTCTTAAGTGCCGAATGGGGGCCGAGGCAACTTGCACCGCGTTCGTTGATATTAAAGAAGCCGGTCCAGGCTTTAGGTAGGCTGAGCAAGCGAATCGTATGACCCGTCGGCGCAGTATCAAAAATAATGGCATCGAACTCGCTAGCGACAGCCTGATCAGAAAGCAGGGCTGCAAACTCATCAAACGCAGCTATTTCAACCGTGCACGCCCCGGATAGTTGCTCCCTCAGACCAGAAATCTCGACCTCACTTGCTTGTCCAAGCATTGGGGCAATGACTCGTTGTCGATACTCCTCTGCAGCAGCGTCGGGATCAATATTGAGCGCCATCAGACCCGGAACTTGTGGAACGGGAATCGGATGATTCGTAAGTGTTATGCCAAGGGTTTCGTCGAGATTTGAGGCAGGATCGGTACTGATAAGGAGAACGCGTTTACCACGCGACGCCAACGCCACTGCCGTCGCTGAGGCGATAGACGTCTTTCCGACTCCGCCTTTGCCTGTAAAAAACAAATACTTCGTTTTGAAGGCAGTTTGGATGCTAGCTTGAGTCAGCTTTTTTATCGACGCATGGAGTCCTTCCATAAAGCCTCCGTTCCCTAGCCAAACATTAGCTGAAATCCTTTGAGAATGCTTCCAGCATTTGCGGATTTCATATTTGCCATCACCGAGTGCTAGATTATCACCATTGCCCTCAACATCGAATTACAGATAATTCCTCACTAATGCAAAGACGGCAAAAGTTGGGAATGAGGCACCATAGGTATTCAATTAACCGCATCAGAGCTGATCGAAAAGCTGGTATGTGCCGGTCCGCTGCAACTGGGCTTTGGCTTGAGTGTGGTGCGCGATCGTACTTGTGCGGGTCTTCACCCACAGGCATTAGCTGCAAAATCTTTTGAATTGATGCCGACAATAGCTCAAGAATTCACTTGCTAGTTCAATTTGACTGATATAAACCAGGAGCTTCATTCTGAGGAGTTTGGTATGCATTGGAAATATCTGTTCGCTCTGAGTCTCAGCTGTTCGCTGCATTCCGCCGTCATGGCTGCGAGTCTTGAGATTCCAACTCTGTCGAGTTATCTGTGGAAGGGTCAAGACCTCGCCAATGCTCAGCCTTGCTTTATCACGATACGCAGCAATAACATCGGTCTCATCAGTAGCTTGAGCTACGAAGGCCACTTCAACGGCTGGGCGACGTCGCTTCCACCCAGCCTCACGGTAAGCGAATCGGGCTTGTTTGGAATTGCCCATTTCATGAGGGGGCTCACTCCAGAATCCGTGAGCTACGAATCCACTGAGACCTTGGTCCCTGGACTGATCTTGCGATCGATTCCCTTGCCTGGGCAGGACCAGCTTCGAGAAGCGGTTCTTTCTGGGCCATCTCTGGTCACACTCGAAAGTTTGAAATTCCGAATCCACGAGCCAGAATTATCTCTCGATGCCACCTGCACGCAACTCGTCCGTCAACGCGTGGATTGAGCGGATTTACTTGGGAAAACCTCAAGGGCTAGGCGATTGAGAAGTGCTCGGAAAAACTGTGCCGTCTGCAGCTGAGCATCCTCACCCTGCCGCATGCTTTTGGGTATTTCGCTGTGGATGACCGGAGTCGGCGCTATATGCTGAATAGAACCGCAGATCTTAGCCTTACTCGCGCTGTACTTCACCTTGTCCAAGGGTTCAATTGTGACACTTATCCCCTTTATGCCTGCCTTATCTAACTCCTGGTTCATGATCTCTCTGACCTTCAGCGCTTGATCCGCCGATAGTCGGACGGTTGCCACTTCAATTGTGGTCTTCAGTTCTGGATCGTCCTGGCCATGAATTTCAAAATACAAGCCAGGCTTCTGCACCAGCTGATCGAGAATTTCGGTAAATCTTTGATACACCAATTGCGAGACTTTGAGCTCCGGCGGATGGGAGCAAACATCCAAGTTCAGGGTGCTGGGACGATTGACATTGTGTTGCAAGCCAGAAGGGGATTGGCTGCGAAATGAGTGGGCGACCAGCTGACTCCACACCGGCCCGCCTTCGACCATGACCGGAGGAAAGATACTATAGGCTATGGCAGCGGTGCCTTTGTCAAAGCGACCATGTGGCGCAACTAAAAGGTAGCGAGAATCAGGTCGACGAACCCAAAGGAAAGAACCCTGGTCGACGCCATTGACCTGGAAGTTTTCGCAAAGCCAAGGTTCAGGATAGGGAGTTCGACAGCCAAAACTATCGCCAGGAAATGGATTGCCGACCTCGGTCGGAGAATTCTGCAGAGTGGGTTCAAGCTCATGGCTTTCTGAATAAGATGAGAGTTGACTGGAACAGCACAGCAGCACTCCGACCAAAAGAACCGGATATTGAAGGAGGGGCATAAACTTCCTTTCCGGATTTGGAATCCGCAATAAGGGATCAGCAAAAT
>JBGSRE010000680.1:0-5303 GCA_041737755.1 Oligoflexus sp. | reverse complement strand
CTCATACCGGGATATCATAGCCGGCATTGTGAAAAATATTCAGCAATCATCCTTGATTGGCGAAAAAGACAAAGCTGACCTGAAAGCTAAGGCTGATCAGACAGTTGCGAACATTGAAAAGGAGATTATCGCGTCCAGTCTTCGTATGGTAGACGGCCGAAGGGGGATGCTTTTGACTCGAGGCAGAAATATCTATGCAGCGATCGGCAAAGCGCTCAAGGATACAACTGGCACGGAGGCTCAGAAAAAACAACTGAGCGACTATAGCAAGGGCAGTCTAGATATGACTTTTCCAGGGCGCTACCTTGTTCCCCAGACTCCGAATATTGAAGCTGAATCAGACCTCGACGGAAAGTTTGACAAGGCACAAGACCTGCTTTCGAAATTGGGGGCCAAATAAATGAACTATGCTATCGTTTCAGTATTAATGCTCCTGGTGAATTTCGCCCAAGCAAACGCTGCGCCAGTTGGTGAAGCGTTCGTTGTCAGTGAATCGACTGTTTGTCATGCGAAGGTCCATTCAGAAAATTCCATTGTGCTTCCCGGCCACTGCATCCAGAACCCAAAAACCATCCTCTTTGAGGACTTGGGCAACCGAACTATAAAAAGCATAAGTCCATTTGGAAAACAGACTAGCCATTCGTTGGATAATCTCACCCTTATCGAGCTTACAGAAACTATCTTCCCTCAGGCAAAAGTGCTGAACTTCGGCCTTGCTAAGCTAGGCGACGCGAAAATCATCTCAAGTGGCATTGAAATCAGCTGCCGCATTCTTGATATCGATAGCGCGAGCAAGACATTCACCCACGATTGCGCGGATCGAAAAGGCCAGTCTGGGAAAACGGTCTACCAAAACGGTCAGGCTGTGGGAATCCATCTGGGTCAATTGCGTGATCGCGGTCAAGCCGTTGCAGCCATGAAGAATGGCCCGGATTTCAGCCAAAATGAAGCACGCTTTGCTCTTTACGAACCGCAAGGTCTCAAGATCAGCTGCTGCAAGAAGCTCGAAAAGGCTCTGTCTAACGTTGGCGATGCAATCGCTGATGGTGCCGAGGCAGTCAAGGAACTAGCAGGAAAAGCAGCAGAGGCCATTAAAACCGAAATAAAGCATCTGAAGGACGATATCGCCGTTCTGCCCAAAGTATTTTCCGTGAACTATGTTCAGGACAAGGTTAAGCAAGTCCGTTTGCCCAAGGTGCCCGAAATAAAAGTTGATTCGGCAATTATGAACACAAATTTTTCGTGGGATCTGCCGGATTTAACATTGCCGAATATTGCAACGCCTGAAATTGGCAGGAACAGCGTCATAGCTAAAATCGGTCGAACTCTAGACAAAGCATGGGAAGATTCTGATCGAGCCCTAACAATAGCTGGACGAGATATTCGCGATTGGCCAAAAGATTCCTACGACTGGCTGAAGACGCTTAGCTTAGGAATCAACTATGGGGACGATTGCGCAACAGATGCCAGTATTGATCAAAAAAATGACTGTATCGCAAAGCTAGAAATTAAAGTCAAGGATAAGGAGGATGAACTCAAACGCCTCCGTGGTTCGGTCAACACCTGGGTCGATCAGCAATCGACTCTATTGAATAATTAAGGTGGAGGTAAACCAATGAAACATATTTTTAGTGCGATAGTTCTTTTTCTTGCTCTTGCATGCAGCAGAGAAGATAGCCGCGAAGGAAGTGGATCAACTCTTTTTGGCAACGGTGAAACTCTTGTACAGAACATTTGTAATAAGGAAACCGTGGCTCTCTACTTAGCGGTACGGGCAGAAATCGGCTCGCAAATGTATACGGACGGCTGGCAGGTCGTAAATCCAGGCGCGTGTATTTCTATCAACGTGTGGGATCGATATCAGGGTATAAAATCGTACTACATTCAGTCACAATATGGACGTTACACACCGGTTGGTGCCTTCTATAATGACGTCAATGGATCGAGTGACAGTCGGGCAACTTTGATTTGCCTTCCGCGAAATATCGTTCTTGGTCAGAACTTTAGTGAGGTCTACAACGGAACCCAGGCGTATACTTCGGGTGCTTGTCCAAACGATCGAATTCGTTACCAGACTACAGACCTAGGATATGGTGACAGCGGATTTCAAGGTGATACCATGGTTATCACATATACTCTTGCTAGAGGTAGCTTCCAAAGTTCTGAGCGACTCATTTCCAAAACAGAAGGCCCCCTCCCACCGTCACTCAATGATAAAATCGCTGAACTCACGGATCGTGTGCGTACTCTTGAAGGTAACGTTAAAGCTTGCGATACACGGGTAGGGGCCATTCTTTCAAATGGAAAGATTCTTGGTACAGCTATCTCAAAATTAGACGAATTGAAAGATAGGTGTGAATTCGGTGAAGATGAATACAAAGATCTGCGCAAGAAGTTTCAAGAGACGAAAAACCTTGCAAAAGAATCAATCAGCGTCCTTGTTGCATTTTTGAAGGGATTTTACGAGAAACTTTCGACAATAGGCAGTAGCATTGGAGTATCTGCTCCTTACGAAGACGATTACAATGCGGCAGGCGTTGGCCAGCTCATTCGGCCTGCCATTGATTCGGAACTTGCCAGCAATGCCCAGGGATTCTTTTCGAGAAACGCCGATCGTTATAAAGAGATGCTGGTGGGCTACTACGGGCAGTATACCGACAAATTTATTGCCTCCGCGTTAGCTCTCACATCCACCTATGCCTCCTTCGGCGCTGAATTGGGTGCTCAGGATGAGATGGACCAAGACAAAGTTGTCGACTATTTGAAATCTGTCAACTCAATCGAAGAATATTTTGGAACCATTGATTTTGACAAGGGTGAGTACGGATACCCGACCGACAGTCCGGTCCCAAATGATATTCGGAAAACTGTCGCAGAAGACATCAAACCAAATGCTGGTTCAGCAGGTGTCAATCTTGAGGATGAGCTCAAAAAATGGCGTGGAATTGCAACCCCTCAGCAGGTGCTGCTGCTTGAGGCTATTCGCTATCTTGGGATTTCCTTCCATCAAGCTGTCTTGAATGCACCGGGGGTGTTGAAAGAAGAGTTTGAGGCGATCAAAGCTCGGCTGACGGTAATTACCGAAGGCGCAGTCAAGGTGGTTCGAGATGGAGCGATCTGTGCAGCAAAAGTTGTTGCAGCTGATAACTTTGGCGATTGGTATGAAATCATCAATAAGCGAGATATATGTACTGGCGAAGAAATTACCAGGTCCGGTCAGGTAATTTCGGCTGCTGGACTTGTAATCGGAAGTGCAAAGTTCTGGCGGGTGATGGGCGAAACAGTTGGAATTGCTGTTACGACCAAGCGGGTATTTAAGGAGACCGAAGTCGTTGTTGACTCTGCGAAGAGATGGGACAACATCGATAGCCTTGTCCATATTGTTAAAGGTGAATATAAGGTCGCGACGGATGGCACTACGCAGCTTATATCGGGGATGCATACTAAACTTGGATTTGATAACTTTCTTAAATTAAATCAAAATGCTGGCAAGACCTATAGCATTCGAAACGTTACAGAGTTTACTTCTGAACGAATTGAAGCCGGTGGAGAGATTTTGAGCCAGACCTTGGAGAATGGAGTAAGGCGAGTTCAGTTACCACGAGATGCTTGGGCGAATGGTGATGCAGTTAATTCGGCAATTGCTTTTTCTGAGTCGGGTCAAAGATTGAAGGGTGTAAAATCTCTTTTTCCCGAAAGCTGGGATGTCGCTAAAATTACTGAAGCCACAAACACTATCGTGTCTTCGCCTTCTTCTGTCATTAGTGATCGTTCTATTGAAGGAATTTATGATGGAGTTAAAATGAAAGTTTTTATAGAAGCTAATGGGAAAGTGGCAACCTCTTTTCCATCATGGAGACAGTGATATGACAAAAGTTATTTCCGGTTTTGATAATTTGCTGTCATCGTTAGAAACGGAAGATGGTTATAATGAGGGTACTATATTGTTGCTGCGAAAAATGATAATAGAGGAGCCTTCGTTAGTCGGAAAGGTCATAAGCAAGTTTTATACTTCGAATGACGAAGACATAAAGGGAATATTAGCTGCATTGATTATTCGAGTAGAAAAGAAACAAGAATATTTTGATTACCTTAAAAAATTTCATCTATGGACAGATGATGATTTTATGGAAGTGTAAAAAACACTTAATGCGTCTTATAGGTGCAGGCTGCCGTGACAAGCGCCTCGGGGACCGTCGCCTGCGGCTCCGGTGAGTCAGATTCCGCGCACGGGCGGGTCAAATGAAACGCGAATGGGCACGCGCCCAATTTTAGCCCCAAGCCACAACGCTCAGCACTTTTCCCCAAGTACCGAGGCTAGCAGCTTTTCTATGACCTTAAGCAAAGGACTTCGCATGTTTAGACCCAAAGCCAAGCTAACCAATGCTTTTCTGGCTGTTTCTCTGGTTGATTGTGGGAAAGAGAAGGCAAAAAAAGAGGAAGGCCGAAGCCTTCCTCCCGACAATTGAACTTTCAGGGACTTGAGCGGATCCCAAACTTGCGCTTGGAAAACGCATCAAAGCAAATCACTGTATGAGACAAGGATGAGGCTGCCGTTCTCACGCTAAAAAGCGGGAATTGGCTGGTTTTGGGCTGAATTTGAATCCGACTAACCGACCCAAGAAGACCTGCCAAGCTTGACGAAAAAACCTCTCACGGAAACGCTTATTGTATCGAAATTTTGGCGTTCTCGACTAATTCTTTGGCTATATCAACCCAGAATTCACCTGCTGCCGGTCCACCATTACAGGCGCCATCCGACTCGCCAGGCTTTTTCGTCCAAAGATAAGCATCCAGCCCTGGCTTGTTTAGCACGACCACAGGTCTTGGACCGATGGCTCGCCCTCTTGGATTACACCAGGCATTATCCGGACTGGGACCGTTACCATTGCGTGAGGTATCGATGACATAACCCTTGCCAGGGAACATTTTCTGCAGTTTCTCGCCGAATTTAACGCAGTCTTCGGTGGCCTGGTAGTTGGAAGTATTGATGGCAAATCCATCGGCTTTTTCAATGCCGATCTCGTTCAATCTATCCTTGATAACTTCCGCTGGAATCCAGCCATGGTGTCCGACATCGACGTAAACGACTGACTTGGATCGAGTCTTGAACGATTCCACTGCATAGTGAAGCAATTTCCAGCGTTCCGCTTTGGTCTCTGGAGTCAAACACGTGATCAGTGGGATAGCATCGGGTTCCAGGATGATGACGGCACGATGATCTCCAAGCCCGGCGATAAATTCATCGATCCATTTTTTATAGGCATCCGCTTCCAAGCCACCCGCAGAATGCTGACCACAGT
>JBGSRE010000670.1:0-6693 GCA_041737755.1 Oligoflexus sp. | reverse complement strand
GGCGCCTAAAGCGCCTGAGACTATCCTGAGGAGTGAAACGACGAAGGATCTCGCTGATAAGTACCTGATTCCACGAGATCCTTCGCTTCGCTCAGGATAGTCCCTGGGCGAAATTTTCAATTTCGCGCCAGCGACTAACTAGGAGCCACAGGTGAGTTTTCTCAAGAAAATCCAGGATAAATTCAGCGGCGGACGCGTGGAGAGGAATGTGCCTCAAGCGCCATCCCCGCCGGCATCGGCCCCTGCTCGGGCTCCCGGTGCTCAAGCTGCTCCGCCAAAAGCTGGAGCTTTGGAGCAAGTGAAGAATTTGATAGCAGTTGGATCCGGTAAAGGCGGAGTGGGTAAATCAACGGTCGCCTTAAACCTTGCTCTCTCACTGGCTCAGGAAGGGCATAAAGTCGGTATCGTCGATGCTGATATTCACGGTCCTTCCCTGCAGCAGATGACTCGGACCTCGCGACCGACTATGACGGAAGATGATTTTCTGGAACCACCTGAATATGAAGGTGTGAAAGTCATGTCCGTTGCGATGTTTGCGCCGGCCGGTCAGGCCCAGCTGATGCGCGGCCCTATGGTCACCCAGGTGATTCGCCAGTTTCTTACTCAGGTGAATTGGGGCGAGCTCGATTATCTGATAATCGATCTACCGCCAGGCACGGGTGATATTCATCTGACTCTGGCCCAGATGGTGCCGCTGTCCGGTGCGGTTTTGGTAACAACACCGCAAGAAGTATCCCTGCTTGATGTTCGCAAAGCAGTGAATATGTTTCAGACAGTCAACGTGCCGATTCTCGGTGTGGTTGAGAATATGAGCTATTTCATCTGTGATGGCTGCGATAAGAAGCACTTTATTTTCAGCGAGGGTGGGGGACGAAAACTCGCTGCGGAAATCGGTGCGCCGCTGCTCGGTGAATTGCCGATCGATCCGCGGGTGGCAGATTCGGGTGATGCTGGTGTGGCTTTCGTGGTCAGTAATCCATCGTCGATCGTAGGCCAAGCCTATCTCGAGATGGCCAAGCAAATGAAGGTGCAGCAGGCCAAGCTGCAACGCAGTGGAGACGGCGCTTTGGGTTATTTCCTGTTGGAGTGGAAGCAAAATGTCTGATCAATCGCGAGTTAAACGCATCTGGCAGCAGGATGAAAGAACGCTCGGCATCAACTGGACCGACGGTCGCAAAAGTCTTTATGATGTGGTGGAGCTGCGCAGGCAGTGCCGCTGTGCGAATTGCATTGATGAGATGACCAAAAAGAGAACTCTCAATCCAGATGATATTCCCGAGAGCCTTCGGCCTATTAAGGTAGAGTCTGTGGGGCGATATGCCTTAATGATTCACTTCACCGATGGCCATAAAACAGGCATCTATTCCTTCGAAAAGTTACGTGAGCTGGGTTGAGCTCGACCACTTCTGGGAGTGTCCTCTCGAGTGCTGCCTATTTCTTTTGGAAAAGAGTTCGTAAAGGCTGAAGTTTATCTTCCAACGGTCGCTGCGGCCGTTTTTCGCTGATCTTTTTTTGCAGATCTTCGGGGAGTTCGCCGAGTATCTCCATTTCGTATTCCATCCACACGCCGAATTCTCGATAGACGAGCTCGCGCATGGCCAAAGTCAATTCGAGGATGTCCCGGCTACCTGCGCCTTTGTTATAGACGAAGTTCGCATGCTGGGGGTTAAGGGAAACCAAATCACGACTGAGTTTGTGAGCACCTGCTTTATCCAGGAGCATGCCGCTGGGGATGCCGACCGAATAATCATTTTTAAAGACGCAGCCGCAAGTCGGATAATGAAATTGACCCTTACTCATGCGGTCTTGCTCATAAAATTTCATGCGCGTTTCTATCGAGCCGCGTACGCCTTCTGTCAGTTTTAAAACGGCAGCGGCGACGATCGCGCCGTTATCCATGAATAGCGTATCCTTATAGCCGCGAAATACCCGATCTTCGGCCGTATAGATGCGGATCGTGCCATCGGGTAAAACCGCATGCACTTCTTCAGCGACCTGGCTAATTTCACCGCCGTAGCAGCGCGCATTCATCCGTACCGTGCCTCCGATCTGTCCTGGCAGGCGATTCATCCAGGCGATGCCATCCAGCTTCGCCTCCAAGGCAAACTTGGCGACATCGGTGTTATCGGCGCCTGCTTCAGCGTAGAGTGCTGAGTCCCGGATTTCGATGGCCTTCATGCGTTGAAAAACGATCACAGCCCCTGGCCAGTCTTCATCAAGGACAAGAGAGTTAGTGCCCCCGCCCAAAACAAAATACTTTTGCTGAGTCGCGTGCAAGGCTTGCACAATGCGGCTGAGATCTTCGATCGATTTTGGCTTGTAAAGGGCCCGGCATCGACCACCGGTCCGATAGTAAGCGAGATCGCGCAGTTTCAAGTCTCGTCTCCCTCTGTTTCAGGAAAGACGGTGAATAGAGCCTTTTGATAGGCCTTATAGGTTTCGCCATCAAAGAGTACGAGAGTTACGCGACGGAGTGCTTGGGGTCTTTCATCGCAGAATTCACGGATCGAACGCATGGCAATCTGTGCTGCCTGAGCGACAGGAAAATGATAGGCGCCGGTACTTATCGAAGGCAAAGCAATATGCTGTAGAGTGTGATCGGCCGCAATTTTGAGGCTGGAAAGATAGGCCGATCCGAGCAGTTCAGCTTCCTGATGGGAGCCGCCTTGCCAGATCGGGCCTACGGCATGAATAAGTTTTTTTGCTGGCAGTTTTCCTGCGCTTGTCAGCACAGCTTTTCCTGTTGAACAAGAACCAAGCTGCTGGCATTCGCGCAGAATCTCAGGCCCGCCCACTTGATGAATGGCAGCATCGACCCCGGCTCCTCCCGAGAGAGAGGAGTTGGCGGCATTCACCATCGCATCGCAAACGAAGCTGGTGATATCACCTTGAAAGAGATCGATCGCTGTTCCATGATAATGGCGCAGGCCTAGCATGGCTTATCTCCGTTTTTTCTCCAAAGCAGTCTTCAATGCCAGGCCGATATCAGCCGGGCTCTTCGCGACAGTCACGCCAGCTTCTTCCAAAGCGGCCATTTTCTCGGCGGCTGTTCCACTTCCACCCGAAATGATGGCACCAGCATGACCCATGCGCTTACCCTTGGGAGCGGTTTGACCCGCGATGAAGGCAGCGACTGGCTTTTTGATGTGTTCTTTGATGAACTTCGCGGCTTGAATCTCGGCATCACCACCGATTTCACCGATCAAAACGATACCCTCAGTCTGAGGATCCATTTCGAACAGCTGGAGAACATCGATAAAGTTGGTGCCGATGATGGGGTCTCCACCGATACCAACGCAGGAGCTTTGACCGATGCCCATCGCCGTGGTCTGGCCGACAGATTCATAGGTCAGAGTTCCCGATTTGGAAACGATGCCTGCCGATCCAACTTTATGAATGTGACCAGGCATGATCCCAATCTTGCACTGACCAGGGGTGATGACACCGGGGCAGTTGGGACCGATCAAGCGCGACTTTGAACGCTCCAAGGCTTTTTTCACAGGCACCATATCCAAGACAGGAATGCCTTCGGTAATACAGATGATCAATTCGATCCCGGCATCGATCGCTTCCAGGATCGCATCCGCCGCATAGGGGGGCGGAACGAAGATCATCGAAGCATTGGCTCTGGCTTTTTCCCTTGCCTCATGCACCGTGTTGAAGATGGGCAGATCACTGACCCCCTTCTGTCCACCTTTGCCAGGCGTTACGCCACCGACAAAGCAGGGTGCATATTCATGAGAAAGACGGGTATGGAATTCACCAGACTTGCCAGTGATCCCTTGCGTGATAACTCGGGTATTTTTATCGACAAGAATAGACACGTTGCTGCTCCTTCAGTCTTACTTCACAAGTTCGACAATTTTCTTGGCGCCATCGGCCATGTCACTGGCCGCATAGAGATTCAAGCCGGAATTCTTTAGAATTTCTTTGCCCTTCTCCACGTTGGTTCCTTCCAGACGAACCACCATTGGAACGCGGAGTCCAAGTTCTTTCGCTGCCGCTACCACGCCGTTGGCGATCACATCGCAACGCATGATACCGCCGAAAATGTTGACGAACAGGCCTTTGACTCCTGGATCCGCGAACAGAATGCGAAACGCATTGGTCACCGTCTCCTGGGAGGCGCCGCCACCGACGTCGAGGAAGTTGGCAGGCTTTCCGCCGTAATGCTTGACGATGTCCATCGTTGCCATGGCAAGACCGGCGCCGTTGACGAGACAGCCTATGTTGCCATCGAGACCGATATAACTCAGGCCGAATTTGGAAGCGGTGACTTCGCGCTCGTCTTCTTCAAGATAATCGCGGAACACGTCGATTTCTTTTTGTCGATAAAGAGCGTTGTCGTCAAAGATCATCTTGCCATCAAGAGCAAACATTTTGCCTTGATCGTTGACGATCAGAGGATTGATTTCGAGCATGGAATAATCGTACTTGATGAACATCTTGTAGAGGTTCTTGACGATTGGGCTTAGTTCTTTTTGCTCGGATTCAGGAAGATTCATTCCCCAGCACAGCTGGCGAATATGATGACCTTGCAATCCGACTGTGGGATCCACAACAACCGTCACAATTTTTTGTGGTGTTTTGGCAGCCACTTCTTCGATGTCCATACCGCCTTCGGTCGAGAACATGATGCCGACGCCGGCTTGTTCGCGATCGAGAAAAAGAGCTAGGTAGTACTCTTTTACGATCTTACTTCCGGCTTCGACATAAACTTTATGGACGATCTTGCCATCGGGATAGGTCTGATGCGTGATGAGGTTCATGCCCAGCATGGCTTCAGCGATTTTGCGGCATTCTTCTGGAGTTTTGGCGAGTTTAACGCCTCCAGCTTTGCCACGACCGCCGGCATGCACTTGCGCTTTCACAACGGCAACTTCAGTTCCCAGACGACGCATGGCAAATTCTGCTTCAGTTGGATTGGTGGCTAGATATCCATCTGGGATGGGCACACCATTCTGCTTGAAGAGTAATTTTGCTTGGTATTCGTGGATGTTCATTTAATTTAATCCTCCGGAGCATCGACAAATCGTTTGCAGGTCGCATGAGGCTAACATACTATGAGCGGACCTTGCATCCCTAATCATAGACACGGAGGGGTTTTGATGCCATTGCCAAAAGTTGGTCGAGTTCTTATTGCCGGCGGCGCGGGATTCATCGGGAGTCATCTCTGCGATAGATATATTGGCAGGGGTTGGGACGTGATCTGTCTCGATAATTTTCATACGGGTAACAAGGCCAATGTCCGTCACCTTTTGCAGCATCCAAATTTCGAACTCGTGCGCCACGATATTGTCGAACCTTATCTGGCAGAAGTCGATTTAATCCTTAATTTTGCCTGTCCTGCGAGCCCCGTGCATTATCAAAGCAATCCCATTAAGACGATGAAGACCTCCGAGCTTGGGACCATGAATCTCTTGGGGCTGGCCAAGCGTGTTGGCGCTCGGATGACTCACGCGAGCACCTCGGAAGTCTATGGTGACCCCTTACAGCATCCGCAGACGGAAGCTTATTGGGGCAATGTTAATCCTATCGGACCTCGCAGCTGCTATGACGAGGGCAAGCGTGCCGCGGAAACACTTTGCTACGACTACAATCGGCAGCACGGAGTGGAAGTTCGATTGGTGCGTATCTTCAACACCTATGGTCCGCGGATGGCGATTGATGATGGCCGCGTGGTGTCGAATTTTATTGTGCAAGCTTTGCAGGGTGAAGACCTCACTCTTTACGGTGACGGATCGCAGACGCGTTCCTTCTGCTTTGTAGACGATCTGGTGGACGGCATTATTGCTTTGTCGGAGCAGGATGAAACTCTCGGGCCCATCAATTGCGGAAACGCCGGGGAATTCACTGTGGCAGAGCTGGCTGAGCGAGTGCTGAGGCTCACCGGTAGCCGATCGCGCATCGTGCAAAAACCACTGCCTCAAGACGATCCCAGAGTGAGGAAGCCTGATCTGAGCCTGGCTGAAGAATATTTAAACTATCGGCCTAAAATCGCCCTTGAAGAGGGTCTGAAAAAGACCATCAGTTATTTTAAGTCAGCTCTTGAGCAACGGGCTTCACTTTGAAGGCGGGATCGGTCCTACGATCCCAGTTGTTTTTTTCAGAAAAATTTTTAGTTTCTAAAAGTAGTCGGCCCCAGCCTTTCCATGCTCAGCCTCAATAGAATTCCAAGAAAATTGTAAACAGAAAGATGGGCACCCGTCCTTACGGACGGGTCAAAGCCAAACGAGCCATTTGGCGGCGAAGGGGGATAATCCCACGGGAAAGGGGCTGTGTACCTTTAGGGGGAGTTGGCACGGGAAGACGAGGGTGTGGAATGTCTTCCTGCAGCCGAATCAGGTACGGCATGTTGAGTAAACAACTGTAGTAAAATTACGCGAAATTCTGCCGCTACTCGCGCCTGCTTGATTTCGGCATTCGAATAGTTAAATCTATGATTGAAATGGATAATTCCGATCATTAGAGATCTTTCACGTTCATGCTAAAGATGTGATCCGAGAGCCAGTAGTGCGGTAGGACCTGTTGCTGAATTTACGGCCCACTGCTTATGTTATCCAATACTTTGCTTCATGAGTCGCAAGAGCAAGTAGTAAAGGACATTCGAGCTGTATAGAAAATTGTATAAGGAAATCAACTTTTGTAAGAAAGCAAGATTTCATGAAATCAGACCCTTGCACAAAATGGTAT